>NZ_RAWF01000047.1:0-42214 GCF_003612075.1 Corallococcus sp. CA041A | reverse complement strand
CACGCGTAAGATCGTCGGCAGCGTCAGATGTGGTATAAGAGACAGGGTGGAGGGGGTGCGGACGGTCATGGTGTACGATTCCAGGAATAGTGGATAGCTGGTGCTTTCGCGATTATCGGCGGCGTGTGCGGGAAGTTGTGTGCCGGGAGTGAAACGAAACCGCCCCGACATCCGGCGTGGGGGCCGGGCATCGGGGCGGCGTCTTCGTCCGGTGCTACTCGAAGAAGGCGGGTGTCCCCCGCTGGAATGGCTGTCGTCCGGGCGGGCGGGTCGCCCTCTGGAGAACGTCAGCTGCCGGTGGCGCGGCGCGGCGACTCGGCGCGTCCGGCCACGTCACCCCGCACCAGCGAGTACGGGTCCAACGGGTCTCCACCCAGCGCCTCCAACGACACCAGGGTGCCCAGACCCATGCGCCGCGCGTGCTCCAACAGCAGGCGCGTCACCACGTGGTCCTCCAGCGCGTGGCCGGTGGAGTCGAACACGGTGTTGCGCTCGCGCCAGCCTTCGAACTCCTCCGGCTGCTGCACCACGGTGGCCAGGTCCGGGCCAATCTGGTCCGGGTGGAGCTGCTGACACTCGCCCTCCTGGCGCGCCTGGGCGGGAAAGTCCGGCACGACGAGGCTGCGGCGCAAGAGCGCCAGGGGCAGCTCCGCCTTGCCCGGCTGGTCCGAGCCCACCGCGTTGACGTGCGCATGCGGCTGGAGCGCGTGGCCGGAGATGACGGCCCCCGCGCCCGGGGCGACGGTGGTCGCTGTGCAGAGGATGTCCGAGCGCATCTCCAGGTCCGGCAGCAGCGTGGGCCGCACGTCCAGCCCCAGGAACGCCACGCGCCGCACGAAGGAGCGCGCCGCGTCTGGATCGATGTCGTGCACCAGCACCTGCTCCAACCGGAACACGCGGCTGAGCGCATGCAACTGAGACACGGCCTGCGCACCGCAGCCCACCAGCCCCAGCACCCGGCTGTCCGGAGACGCCAGGTAGCGGCTGGCCACCGCCGACGCCGCGCCGGTGCGCAGCGCCGTGGCGAACACCCCGTCCATCACCGCCACCAGGTGGCCCGTCTTCACGTCATAGACGCTGTGGGATGCGACGAGGGTGGGCATTCCCGAGTCACCCCGGTTGCCGGGGAGGGAGGCGGACACCCTCATGGTCAGGCTGTCCCCGCGCCGCAGGGCGGGCATCCAGCCCATCGTCCCGGAAGGCCGCGAGTCGCTCACCACTTGGAAGCCCTCCCGCTTGGGGACCTGCAGGACGGACTCGTCGAACTCCCTCAATGCCACGGTGAGTGCGTGGATGAGCTCGTCCATCAGGACGTCCAGGCCCACGCCTTCCACGAGCGCGCGTAAGTCAGTGGGGCCGAGCAGCAGGGTGCGAGGAGCCGGGAGCGTCATGTACGCGGAGTCTACGCCCCTGACAGGAATTGCAACGGGTCAGTTTTGATTGTGAATTCCTGTCTTGCTGTGGCTTTTGAATACAGGTGCAGGGAACAAGGCGGAGAAGGGGCTGTGTTGGAAGCGGGCGCCCGACATCCGGCGGACACCTAGGGGGCCCCGGCCTCGCGTCCGCCCGCCGAGCCGCTCCACCCCCAACGCCCGAGTGAACGCCTCCTTGAAGCCCCCTGTTCCCAGGACGCCCGTACTCACCACCGTCCCCGACCTGTCTCACCGCCGCACCGATGACGCGCCCGGTGCGCCCCGCGCGCGCGTCCTCCTGGTGGACGACACGCCGGCGAACCTGCTCGCCCTGGAGGCCATCCTGGAGCCGCTCGGTCAGCAGGTGGTGTCGGTGCGCTCCGGCGACGAGGCGCTGAAGGCTCTGCTGTTGGACGAGTACGCGTGCGTGCTGATGGACGTGCAGATGCCGGGGCTGGACGGCCTGGAGACGGCGCGTCTGGTGCGCACCCGCGAGCGCACGAAGCACCTGCCCATCCTCTTCATCACCGCGCTCAGCCGCGAGGCGGCCTACGTCACCCGGGGCTACGAGTACGGCGCGGTGGACTACCTGCTCAAGCCGGTGGATCCGAACATCCTGCGCGCCAAGGTGTCCGTGTTCGTGGAGCTGTACCTGCGCGGTGAGAAGCTGCGGCAGCAGGCGCTGGAGCTGGCGGAGCGCCGGCGCGTGGAGGAGGAGCTGCAACGCGCGACGGAGCTCGAGCAGCAGCTGGTGGGAATCGTGGGGCACGACATCCGCACACCGCTCGCGGCCATCCTCACCACGGCCAACGTCCAGCTGTCCCGTGAGGTGCTGCCGGACGCCCAGCGAAAGGCCTTCGAGCGGGTGGCCCGGGGCGGCGAGCGCATCCAGGGCATCGTGGATCAGCTGTTGGACTTCACCCGTGCGCGCGTGGGCGGCGGCATCCCGGTGGTGCCGGGCGCGGGCGACCTCAACGAGCTATGCCGCAAGCTCGTGGACGAGCTGCGCGCGGCGAAACCGGAGCGCTCCATCCTGTGCGACTTCGCCCGCGACAGCCTCCCGGGCGTGTGGGACCTGGACCGGCTGGCGCAGGTGGTGGCCAACCTGCTGGACAACGCGCTCAAGTACAGCCCGCGAGACACGCCCGTGCGCCTGCGCACCTTCGAGCAGGGCGTGGACACCGTCTATCTGGAGGTCCAGAACGCCGGGGCCCCCATCCCCGCGCACCTCCTGCCCACGCTCTTCCAGCCCTTCCGACGCGGCGACGGCCCGGGCCAGCGCGAGAGCCTGGGCCTGGGGCTCTACATCGCGCGCAGCATCGTGGAGGCCCACCGCGGCACCCTCCGGGTGGAATCGACCCCGGACGTCGGTACGATCTTCTCCCTGTGTCTTCCGCGTCAGGCTTTGGTTGAGACACGCGCACACTCCGCGTGCGCGGGCGTCTCCACGCCGATGACGGCGTGAGACACAAGGCCGTTCGCGTCACGGATGTTGCATTGCAGTGGTGGCTGATTACTCCACATAAAAGGCATACAACAATCCATCCACATCAAAACCTCTCATAAGATGAGGCAAGCATGTGGAGGGTTTGCTACAATGCCAGACGCCCGGGAGGCAGTCCGTCCGGGCGTGAAATGTGTCCGCTTTGGGGAGGGTGCGCGACAAATGAACGACAACTCGACGTGGATTCCCGTGGAAGGAAGCGACCCGATTCGTGCGTGGGTGCGACGCCCCGCCTCTGGAACGGGTCCGGCCCTGCTGCTGCTGATGGTGGAGGCGTTCGAGGGAAACGCCCACCTGAAGCTGATGGCCGAGCGCTTCAGTGAAGAGGGCTACGTGGTGGTGGTGCCCGACCTCGCCTCACGAGGAGAACCGGAAGAGGTGGACCTGAAGCCGGTGGTGGCCTGGGCGCGCTCGCTACCGGAGGTGGTGGGACTGCGGGGCAAGAAGCAGGTCGGCGCGCTGGGCTACGGGCTGGGTGGGACGCTGGCCGCGCAGCTGGCGGCGCACGCGCACGTGGACTGCGCGGTGGCCTACTGCGCGCCCGGCATGGAGGACGTGCTCGCGCAGGGCGGTGAGAACGCGGCCCCCATGGTGGTCCACTACGCGGAGTGGGACGGCTTCGTGCCTCCGGCCGCGGTGGCGCGGGTGAAGCAGCACGTCAGCGTCGACGTGGAGCTGTACGTGTACCAGGGCGTGCGCCACGGCTTCTTCCGCGAGGGCTCACCGGCCTGGAACCGGCCCTCGATGATGACGGCGCACACGCGCACCCTCGCGCTGCTCAAGCGCGTGATGGGGCCGCGCTACGACCTGGCCGCGCTGTGGGACAAACACACGGAGCTGGAGTTCGCCGCCCGCGACGCGGACGCGACCATGAAGACCATGGTGTCGCACCCGTACGTCAACAGCGTGCCGGTGATGACGGGTGGCGTGGGCGCGGAGTACCTGCACCGCTTCTACGAAAACCACTTCGTGCACGCCAACCCCAAGGACACGAAGATGACCCTGCTGTCGCGCACCGTGGGCGCCGACCGCGTGGTGGACGAGTTCATCTTCAGCTTCACCCACGACATCGAGATGGACTGGATGCTCCCCGGCATCCCGCCCACCGGGAAGTACGTGGAGGCGGCCTTCGTCGCGGTGGTGAACTTCCGCGGCGACAAGCTCTACCACGAGCACATCTACTGGGATCAGGCCGCCGTGCTCGTCCAGCTGGGCCTGATTGACCGCAAGGGCCTGCCCGTCACCGGCGCCGAGGCCGCGCGCAAGCTGCTGGATGAGACCCTCCCGTCCAACACCCTGATGGAGAAGTGGGACGAGAGCGCGCCGTCCAACAACCGCAAGGCCGGCTGACTCAAGCCGGGATGACGCCCGCGCCCCGGGTTCGTCGCTACCCAGGGCGCGGTGTCTGACTTTCACGGGCTTTCGATGCGCGGAGCCATTGCGCCGGCTCCTCTGGGATGTCCACAATGCAGCACCTCGCTGGATGGTCCAGAGGGGCTACGTTTCCCAGACTTCCTCTGGATTTGGCGCCGCTCCCGGATGCGACTCTCCCTTTCGCAGAAGCTCACGCTGGCGCCGCTGTTGGTGGCGCTGTTCTTCACTGTCCTCTTCTTCGGCTACCTCATCCCGCGCGTCAGCTCCGCCTTCGAGGCGCAGGGCCGGGACGTGGGAGGCGCGTTGCCCGCGGCGCTGGCGGCCACGCTGCCCGCGGCGATGCCCGGGGGCCAGACGGAGGCGCTCCAGGCGGTGCTGGATCAGGCGGTCCGCCACCACCAGGTGGCCTACGTGGCCGTCTTCGATGGGACGGGGCAGCTGCGCGCGGTGGCGGGCGAGTACGCCACCGCGATGCGGGAGCTGCGCGACCGGCTGGCGCGCGCGCAGGGTGAGGCGACGTTCTACGTGCGGGACGCGGAGCTGTTGGACGTGAGCTCGCGCTTCGCGAACGGCGCGGGCACCGTGCACGTGGGCTTCAACCGCACGTCGGCGCGCGCGCAGGTGCGGGCCATCACCACCGGGGTGAGCGTGGTGATGGTGCTGGCGCTCGCGCTCTTCGTCGTCGTGGGCATCGTGCTGGCGCGCCGGGTGGCGGCGCCGCTGGTGCAGCTGACGGCGGCCGCCCAGCGCATCGCGGAGCACGGCGACCTGCGCGAGACGGTGCGCGTGGAGGGCTCGGACGAGGTGGCCCAGCTGTCAAAGGCCTTCTCCCTGATGGTGTCCAAGGTGAAGGACCTCTTGCAGCAGCTGCAGGGCTCGTCGGACCTGCTGCGCGGCTCGGTGGACCACCTGAACGACTCCGCGGGCCGGCAGAACGAGATGGTGTCCCGCCACGCCGCCGCGCTGCAGGAGACGCAGGTGACGGCGCAGGAGATCCGCCAGACGTCGGTGGTTGCGTCGCGTGCGGCGGAGACGGTCATCGACGTGGCGGAGCGCGCGGAGGTGCTGGGCAAGACGGGCGAGATCGCCATCACCGAGAGCATCGAGGGGATGGTGGCGCTGCGCGCGCAGGTGGAGCAGATCGCCGAGCGCATCATGGCCCTGGGCGAGCGCACCGAGCAGATCTCCGGCATCACGGAGACGGTGAAGGACCTGGCGGACCAGTCCCACCTGCTCGCGGTGAACGCGGCCATCGAGGCGGCGCGCTCCGGGGAGCACGGCAAGGGCTTCGCGGTGGTGGCCCGGGAGATTCGCGGCCTGGCGGACCAGTCCATCCGCGCGACGAACCAGGTGCGCGGCATCCTGGCGGACATCAGCACCGCCATCTTCGCCACGGTGGAGATCACGGCCGCGGGCACGCAGCGCATGGAGACGGGCCTGGCCCAGGTGCGCACGTCCGGGGACACGCTGCGCCAGCTGTCCTCCATCGTGCGGGACAGCGTGGTGTCCGCCCGTCAGATTTCGCAGACGGTGAACCAGCAGGCCACCGGCATCGAGCAGATCTTCACCGCCGTGAACGAGCTCAACACGGTGATGGGCGACACGGTGAAGCGCATCGCCACCACCAGCGAGTCCGCCGTGTCGCTCAAGCTCCTGTCGGAGCGCGTGGCGGCGATGGTGCGCGACTACCGGCTGTAGCCGGGCGGAGGCGGGGCGTAAACCGCTCCACCACCTGGGCCACGGTGCGCGTGGTGGCGGCGCCGGGTTCGTTCACCCGGGCCGCGAGGAAGGCGGCCCCCAGCCGGGCCACCGCCGACACGACGAAGAGCACGTGCAGGTTCACCCAGAGGTGGCCGCCCAGCATGAACTGCTGGGGCACGCGCGCCGCCAGCGCCCCGCCCAGGGCCGCCGCCGCCGCGTAGGCCAGCCCGCCCGCGGTGGCGAAGGCCGCCAGGTAGAAGGGCCGGCCGCGGCGCGGCGCCACCGTCAGGGGCAGCGCGAAGATGGCCAGGCCGTGGCCGCTCCACAGCGCGCCCGCCAGGAGCACGTCGAACAGCAGCGGCCAGAGCGTCCCCGCGGAGGGCAGCAGCCACAGCATGGGGATGGCGCTGATGCCCAGCGAGCAGAGCATCAGCACCGGCTGTGCGCCCAGCTTGTCGATGGCGCGGCCCCACAGGGGCGCCGTCAGCACGCGCACGCCCGCCACCGCCGCCGCGTGCAGGGCCATGATGACGAAGGTCATCTTGAGGTTCTGCAGGCTGTGCAGCGCGAAGAAGGGCGCGGACACGCCCACCGCCGCGTTCCACGCCACCTGGTACAGCAGCACCCGCCGGGCCCCGTCGTCCTTCCAGGGCAGGAGCGCCGCCTTGAGCTCCAGCTTCGGCGAGCTGCCCGGGGGCGCCGGGTCATGCTGCGCGGCCATCATCAGCGTGGTGACGACGCCCATGACGCACGCGGCGAGCGCCAGCAGCGGCAGCGCCATGCCCACCCCATCCAGCCCCTTCAACCGGTCCATCAGCAGGCCCGCGGTGAGCGACGCGCCCGTGCCCATCAGCGTGGTGAGCGCGGTGCGCTTGCCGAAGAAGCGGCCCCGCACGGCGCCCGGGACGAGCTCTCCCATCCATGCCACCCATGCGTTGTTGCCCACCACCGCCAGCAGCGCGGACGCCCCGGCCACGGCGAGCAGCAGGTGCTGCTGCCCTTCCAGGGACAGGCCCAGCCACGGCAACAGCGCCATGGGCAAGAGGGCCAGCCGGGACAGGCACACCGCCGTCAGCGCCACCCTCCGGTGGCCGAAGCAGAGGGTGAGCCACGCGGCGGGGAACTGCACGAACTGCGCGAAGAACGGCAGCGCCGTCATCACGCCCACCAGGAAGGGGCCCAGCTTCAGCGCGATGGCCCACGCGGTGAGCACGGTAGGACCCGCGCACGCGGTGAACACCTCCGCGAACATCCCCTCCACGATGGAGACCTTCAGCGACGCACGGAGGCGCCGGTGCAGGGGCGGGCCGCGGTGGCCATCCAGGGGCGGAGGGGCCCCCAGGAGGGGCGCGGACGCGCCGGGCAGCGAGGCGCCAGGGCGGAAGAGCGGGACGCCGGTGGCGAGGGAAGCGAAGCTCTGGACGAGGCGGCGACGGAAGGCGGCGGACACTGCGATTCGTTTCCCACGGCCTCGCATTCCCTCTCAATCGGACCTCCAAGGACTCCACCGAGCCCGGCCGGACACCAACCGGGCTTATTCGTCGCTTTCCGCTGACTGTCCGCTCGCTTGGAGGGCAGAAGGGATTTCGGTGCAGTTCACGCGGTCTTGAACTATATGAACGGCCCGGAAGGAGACCGCGCACATGGATGTCGCTCACGAGCTGACGGAGTTTCTGGGGCAGGTGGAGCAGCGTCTGACCGAATTGCTCGCGGATGGCGACGTCGGCCCGGACGTGAAGGGTGACACGCTGATGGATGCGGCGCGCCACCTGTGCCTGGGGGCCGGGGGCAAGCGGGCCCGCCCCATGCTCGTCCGCCTGTTCGGTGGCGTGGTGGGGGTGCCGGCCGCACGGCTGGTGGATGTGGGTGTGGCGGCGGAGATGATCCACTCGGCCAGCCTGCTGCATGACGACGTGGTGGACGCGGGCATGTTCCGCCGGGGCCGCCCGACGGTGAACGCGCGCTGGGGCAACATCGTCGCGGTGATGAGCGGCGACCTCATCCTGTCCACGGCGCTGTCGCGGCTGTCCCTGCTGGACGCGCGACTGGTGCAGAGCGGCCTGGCCATCGTCACGGAGATGACCCGCGCGGCCATCGCGGAGGTGGAGGCGCGCGGCGACATGAACCTGCCGCTCACCCGGCTGCGCTACATCGCCGAGGGCAAGACGGGGTCGCTGTTCGGCTGGTGCGGCAAGGCCGCGGCGACGCTGGGGGAGCAGCCGGAGGCGCAGGCGCGCTTCGACGCCTTCGGCCGGCACCTGGGCGTGGCGTTCCAGATCGCCGACGACATCCGCGACATCCTGGGCACGGACGTGGGCAAGCCCCGGTACGCGGACGTGCACTCGCGCACGCCGTCGCTGCCCATCCTGCTGGCGGTGTCGCGGGACGAGTCCCTGCGCCGCAAGCTCAAGGACGCGTGGGCGTTCTCCGTCATCACCCCGGAGCGCACCCGGGAGATTGGCGCCGCCATCGAGGCCGCCGGCGCGGTGGAGGCGTCCATGGAGATGATGAACGTCGAAATCGAAGCGGCGCTCGACAAGCTGGGGCCCTTCGCGAACGACGCCGCGGGTGCGGAGCTGATGAGCTGGGCGCACCGGCTGTCGGAGGGCATCGCGGAGCAGGTGAAGGGACGCGCTGCATGAAGGGCTACCTGTGGACGGGGGGGGATCCCGGGAGCCAGAAGACCGTCGCGCCGCCGGAGAATGGACGGCTGGCGCCATGGGAGGCCATCGCCGTGGAGGCGGTGGGCAACGTCATCGAGTTCTGGGGCTTCAAGCGCAACCAGGGCCGCGTGTGGGGCCTGCTCTACCTGCGCGGCGAGCCGCTGACAGCCGGTGAGATAGAACGCGAGCTCGACCTGTCCAAGGGCGGCGTGTCCATGCTGCTGCGCGACCTGGAGCAATGGGGCGTCATCCAGCGGGTGCGCGTGCCGCGGGACACGGTGTGGCGATACGCGGCGGAGACGGACCTGGTGCGGATGGTGACGCACGTGGTGGAGGAGCGCGAGGCGGCCTTCGTCACCCGCATCCGCGCGGACCTGTCCGAAGCGCGCCGGCTGGCGGAGGGTGCTGCCGGCGTGCAGGCGGAGAAGCTGCGGCGGCTGGAGCGCATGGCCGTGCTGGCCGACCACGTGGAGCGCGCGCTGCGGCTGTTCATCAAGACGTCCCGCCTGGACGTGGGCGGGGTGCTGGGCGCGTTCCGCGACGGCGCCCTGTCGCGCGGCAAGGGCGAGCGGTAGAGGCGGGAGGACACACAATGGATTCGCACTACGACCAGGTGATGAAGGCGCGCGAGCAGGCGGACGCGAACGCGCCCCGGCGCTACTTCGCGTACTCGACCATCCTGGACCGGGCCGCCTTCGAGGAGTGGAGGCAGCAGCACAGCTACGGCTTCTTCGACCTGCCGGAGGGCCAGCTCGCCGAGGCGCTGGACGTGGACCTTGTCTACGACTTCCCGTCGCGCTGGTGGGGCGGCCGGGTGGCGGGCCTGACGGACGCGCCGGGCGCGCGCGTGTACGGGCGGCTCTTCGAGATCCCCGGCAAGGACTGGCCCATCGTCCAGCACAAGGAGGGCTTCGTCACCAGCATGTGCGTGGAGCGCACGGTGCGCGTGCGCGTGGATGGCCAGGAGGTGGAGGCCACCGCGTTCGTGACCAACCCGCGCCGTGCGTCGTCGGACGGGCCGGTGAGCCCGCGCTTCGTGGAGGCGCTGGTGCGCGGCGCGAAGAGCGCCGGGCTGCCCGCGGACTACGTGGAGAAGCTGGCGCGCGGCGAGTCGCGCTGAGTCGCTCGCCGCCGGGCTACGGCCGGGCGGTGGGGGCGATGCGATAGAGAGCACCGGCGGCGTCGTCGCTGACGATGAAGCCGCCGCCCGGGGCCAGGGCCACGTCCACCGGCCGGCCCCACACGCTCAGGTCCGGGTTCTTGAAGCCCGTGACCAGGTCCACCTCCTGCATGGGCTGGTGCGTGGCCAGGTCCCACGGGAAGACGGTGACCTTGTAGCCGGTCCGCTCCGTGCGGTTCCACGAGCCGTGGTAGGCGACCAGCGCGCCGCGCTTCCACTCCGGATTGAGCTCCCCATGGTCGAAGAACGTCAGGCCCAGGGGCGCCGAGTGCGCCTGGATGCCCTGGTCCGTCTTGTCCAACGCGGCGCAGTCCGCCTTGGCGCCGTCCCGGTTGAGGTTGTAGTCGCGGTCCAGGGGCATGTGCTTCAGGCCGCTGGGGGAGTCCGGGTTGGAGTTGCAGAAGGGCCAGCCGTAGTGGCCGCCCTGCCGCACGGAGGTGAGTGCCTCTGGCGGGTGGTTGTCCACGTACTCCGGAATGACCTTGCCGTACTTCCCGGTGCCGTCGTCGAACGGGTAGGGCGTGTTGTCGCGGTTGTTGACCGCCACCCACAGCGTGTCGGTGCCCGGCTCCCACGCAAGGCCCTCCGCGTTGCGCAGGCCCCGGGCGAACAGCTCGCGTGAGCCGCCGCTCCAGTCCCACCGGTAGATGGCGCCGCGCAGCGGGTCGCTGGTGGTGTCGCTCAGGCACACGTTGCAGGTGGACGCGATGGCCACGTACACGCGGTGCTGTGAGTCCACCGCCAGGTTCTTGAGCTCGTGGCCGTAGGCGCCGTGCAGCTCCGGGAGGGATGCGTCCGGCAGTCCCGTGACGACCGCCTCCACCGTGCCGCGCACCGTCTCACCGGGCGTCCAGCGCGAGCGCGTGACGCGGTCCTTCTCCGACAGGAAGACCCACACCTGCCCGTCGCGCTCGTGGAAGACGAGGTCGTGGGGCCGGCCCAGGCCGCCTGCCCACTCTGTCACCTCCGGCGCCTGGCCCTCGCGGGGGCGCACCTGCATCACCTTGTTCTGGCCGGGAACGGAGACGAGCAGCGTGCCCTCCGGCGAGAATGCGATGAAACGCGCGCCCGGCACCCGCGCCCAGACCGCTACGGACATGCCTGCTGGGATGTTCAGGGAGTGCGGCACATCGAACGGAGCGCCCCTCATGCCCTCCGGAACCTGGACCTGGGCCGCCTGGAGGTTCCAGGAGACAGGTTGCTGACCCGCGTCCACCACGCCTGAGTCCCGGAGCGAAAGGGAGGGCTCCGGGGCGTTCGTCGAGTTGGACTTGCAGCCGGCCAGGAGGCACGCCAGGCCCAGGAAGGTCGTCAGCACGAGGGGTCGCCGCATGGTCGTCTTTTCCTAACCGCGTTCTCCGACTGCACGCGACCTGAACAAACCTTCAGCCGTTTTTCCCGTCGCCCCGAGCACCCCTGCACAGGCCTGAACAAACCTTCAGGGAGTTTCGCCGCGTCGGAAAGGATCGTGCCTACATGAACAAAAAGACAGTCAGTGGCACTGGCGTGAGACATGAAACAAATAAATGCAGACATATGTAATTGACTGCGATGCTTGTCTTTGTCTGGTGTTTTAATGTCTGTCTTTGAGGTGTTGACCACCGGTCTCCGGATCAGAACGGGGTGGACCGGGCTTGACGGCGGAAGGGCGTTGTGGCTTCATGATTTTGATTTCGATAATCAAAATCATCTGGAGAACGCGATGCTCGGTCAGGGATGCTGCAGGGCGGTGCTGGCGCGAGGCCCGTGCGCTGAAGTGACGCGGTGCAGCTGTGGGCACATCCACCTGGCGGTGGGGCCGGTGACGCTGCGCCTGGAGGAGGACGTCCTGCGCGCGCTGGGTCACACCCTGGTGGAGGCCATCCACCAGTTGGAGATGCCGCACGCGCCCGCGCACGAGGCGGAAGCGCAGGAGCCGGCTCCCGCCGCCGCCCACGGGGCGCCCACCGGCGGGTGGAAGCAGTGAGCACCGTCCGGGGGACGATCCGCTGGGGCGGCTTCGAGCGCTCCGCGAGGGACAAGCGCCTGTCCTCCGCGTCCACGGCCCTCGAGGCCCTCCCGTCCACGCAGCGGCTGTCGCTGCGGCTGGAGGAGGGGACGGGGATCGCCCGGCGCCAGGCGGAGCAGTCCACCTTCCTGGAAGCGCTCTTCAACGGCACGTGGAACGGCGGCGTCTATGGCCAGTTCGTGCGGGCGCGCCATTACGTGAACCACCTGCGCCAGCTGCACGTCGTCTACGAAGCGCTGGAGTCCGTGTTGCCGGCGCTGAAGGACGGCCCGCTCACGCGCGTGCTGCGGCTGCCGGAGCTGCGGCGGGCCTCCGCGTTGCTGGCGGACCTGGACTGGTTCTGCGGCGACACGCGCACGAAGCCCTTCGCCTGCACTGAGACGCGGCTGCACGCCGAGCGGATCCGCGAAGTGGCGGCCGAGGCCCCGCACCTGCTCATCGCCCATGCGTGGGCCCGCTGCGTCCAGGACCTCTACACCGCGCCCCAGCGCTCGGAGCTCATCGCGCAGGCGTTCGAGCTGGAGAACGGCCGGGGCACGGCCTTCTACAACGCGGTGTCCGCCGCGGAGCTGCTCGCCTTCCAGAGCCGGCTGGTGGCCCGGCTGGACGAGGTGCCGCTGACGGAGGGCGAGGCCCAGGAGCTGGTCCAGGAGGCGCGGCTGGCCTTCCGCATCCAATCGCTCATCTGCGACGAGCTGGCTCGGGACGCACCGGAGCTGGAGGGGCTGGGCGGTACTCCTGGGTAGGGTTGCCGCGAACCCACGGAGGAGGTGGTCCGACCCACCGGCCCGCCTCCTCGCCTGGGAGGGCGATGTGCCGTTTCGTGACAGGCACGTTAGGATGGCGGAACGTGACACTCCAGATGACCTCTCACATCGATCGCCGCGCTTTCCCCCGCATCCACGCGCCCCTCTATTCGCGCCCCGCGCGCATGAAGGTGGGCGAAAAGAAGCAGGTGCTCGACGTCAGCCTCGGGGGCGCGCGCATCTACTCGGATGATCCGCAGGACGTGGGCTCGCGTCTGGATCTGGAACTGTTCCTTCCGGACGGCAGCTCGCTGGAATGTACGGCGCGCATCGTCTGGGCCATCAAGTTACCCAAGGACGCCGTGGCCCGCTTCGAGGTGGGCCTGTCCTTCACCGACGTGCCAGAGCCCGTCCTGGCACGTCTGAAGACCGTCCTCGTCACGGACGAGGGCTAGACGGCGCTACTTCGAAGACGCGCTGTCCAGCTCGCGCAGGTCGTCCGCTTCCAGCTTCAGGGAGAAGGCCCCGAGCAGCTCCTTCACCTGCGGCACGGACGTGGCGCTGGCGATGGGCGACACCACGGTAGGCCGCGTCTCGAGCCACGCGAGCGCCACCTGTGACGGCGTGGCACCCCGGCGCTCCGCCACCTTCTTCAGCGCGGCGACGACGCCCCAGCCCTGCGCGTTGCCGTACTTCTTGAGCACGTTGCCCGCGCGCGGTGACGCCGGAGCCGGCTGCCCCTCCTGGTACTTGCCGGTGAGGAAGCCCGCGGCGAGCCCGAAGTAGGGCGCCACGGCCAGGCCTTCCTTCTCACTCACCTGCTGGAGCGCACCCTCGAACTTCGGACGCTCGACCAGGTTGTACTCCGGTTGGATGACCTGGTAGCGCGCGAGCCCCAGCCTCTTCTGTGTGTCCAGGGCCTCCTGCGCGCGCTCCGCGGTGTGGTTGCTCAGGCCCAGCGCCTTCACCTTGCCCGCCTTCACCAGCGCGTCGAAGGCGCGGAGCGTCTCCTCGAAGGGCGTGTTCGGGTCGTCGTAGTGCGCGTAGTACAGGTCGATGCGTTCCACGCCCAGGCGGCGCAGGGACGCGTCCACGCTCTTCTCGATGTGCTCGCGCGTGAGGCCCTTGCCCAGCGCCGTCTCCGCGCCGACCTTCGTGGCCACCACCAGGCGGTCCTTCGCCTTGCGCGAGGCGATCCACTTGCCCAGCACCGTCTCCGACTCGCCGCCCACGTGGCCGGGGATCCACCGCGAGTACACGTCCGCGGTGTCCACGAAGTTGCCGCCGCCCTCCACGAACGCGTCGAGCACGGCGAACGAGGTCGCCTCGTCCGCCGTCCAGCCGAAGACGTTCCCGCCCAGACACAGCGGGAACACCTCCAGGCCCGACGTTCCCAGCTTCCGCTTCGCCGCTGCTCCTGCCGCCATGCCCCAAATCCTTCCGGTGAGGCCGGGGCGTGCTACCCCGGCGTGAACCACACCACCGACAGCGGGGGCAGGGTGAGCGTCGCGGACGCGGGCTGGCCGTCCCAACCCGTGGGCTCCGTGTGCACCTGGCCCCGGTTGCCCATGCCGCTGCCGCCGTACTCCCCGGCGTCGGTGTTGACCAGTTCCACATAACGGCCGTGGAGCGGGAAGCCCACGCGATAATCCTCGCGAGGCACCGGCGACATGTTGGCCACGCACACCACGTGACGGCCGGGCGTGCGCGAGCGGCGCACGAAGGCCAGCACGTTCGCCGCGGACGCGTCCGGCTGCAGCCACTGGAAGCCCATGGGCTCGCTGTCCGAGTCGTACAGCGCGGGCAGGTCGCGGTAGATGCGATTCAGGTCGCCCACCAGGTTCTGGATGCCCTTGTGGCCCGGGTCATTGAGCAGGTGCCAGTCCAGGCTCTTGTCGTGGTTCCACTCCGCTGGCTGGCCGAACTCGCCGCCCATGAAGAGCAGCTTCTTGCCCGGGTGGGCCCACATCCACGCGAACAGCGCGCGCAGGTTCGCGCGCTTCTGCCACGCGTCGCCCGGCATGCGCCCGTAGAGGCTGCCCTTGCCGTGGACCACCTCGTCGTGGCTCAGCGGCAGCATGAAGTGCTCGCTGAACGCGTACAGCAGGCCGAAGGTGAGCTGGTTGTGGTGGAACTGTCGGTAGACGGCGTCCTTGGAGAAGTACGACAGCGTGTCGTGCATCCAGCCCATGTTCCACTTGAAGTGGAAGCCCAGGCCGCCCTCGCTGACGGGCTGGGACACCTTGGGCCACGCGGTGGACTCCTCCGCGATGACCACGACGCCCGGGTGCTTGCGGCGGATGGTGTCGTTGAGCTCGCGCAGGAACTGGATGGCCTCTTCGTTCTCGCGGCCGCCCCAGCGGTTGGGGACCCACTCGCCGTGCTTCCGGCTGTAGTCCAGGTAGAGCATGGAGGCCACCGCGTCCACGCGCAGCCCGTCGATGTGGTACTCCTCCAGCCAGAACAGCGCGTTGGCGATGAGGAAGTTGCGCACCTCGTTGCGGCCGAAGTTGAAGACGAGCGTGCCCCAGTCCGGCTGCGAACCCTGGCGTGGATCCGAGTGCTCGTAGAGGGACGTGCCGTCGAACTGGCCCAGCGCATGACTGTCGCGCGGGAAGTGGCCCGGCACCCAGTCCACGATGACGCCGATGCCCTCCTGGTGCAGGTAGTCCACCAGGTAGCGGAAGTCGTCCGGGTGGCCGAAGCGCGAGGTGGGCGCGTAGTAGCCACCGACCTGGTAGCCCCAGGAGCCGCCGTAGGGGTGCTCGGACACGGGCAGCAGCTCCACGTGCGTGAAGCCCAGCTCCTTCGCGTAGCGAGACAGCTCCGGCGCCAGCTCGCGGTACGTCATGGGCCGGTCGCCGTCCTCCACCACGCGGCGCCAGCTGCCCAGGTGGACCTCGTACACGCTCCACGGGTGCTGGGCCGCGTCCACGTGCTTCTCGCGCGTCTCCAGCCACGCGCTGTCGCCCCAGGCGTAGCGCTGCAGGTCGTGCACCACGGACGCGGTGGCGGGCGGCGTCTCCGTGCGGAAGGCGAAGGGGTCCGCCTTGAGCAGCGGGCCGCCGCCGTGGCCGGGCCGGATTTCGAACTTGTAGCGGGTGCCCTCGCCGACCTCCGGGACGAACAGCTCCCAGATGCCGGAGGACCCCATGCGCCGCATGGCGTGCAGGCGGCCGTCCCAGCCGTTGAAGTCACCCACCACGGACACGCCCCGGGCGGTGGGGGCCCAGACGGCGAACGACGTGCCCTTCACACCGTTGTGGTGGATGAGGTGCGCGCCCATGCGCTCCCAGAGCCGCTCGTGGCGGCCCTCGCCGGCGAAGTACAGGTCCATCTCCCCGATGGTGGGCAGGAAGCTGTACGGGTCGCGCAGCGTGAAGACCTTCTTGCCCGGGTACTCCACCTCCAGCAGGTACCCGAAGGGCTCCGTGCGGCCGTTGATGCGCGCCTCGAAGACGCCGCCGGTGCGGTGCTGCATGGGCACCTTGCCCCCGAACTCCGGCAGGACGTGGACGGCCACGGCCTCCGGGCGGTAGGCGCGCACCACGACCGCGTCGCCGTCCGGGTGGACGCCCAACATGGAGTGGGGCTCCGGGTGGCGCAGCTCCACCACGCGTTGCAGCTCCGCGTCCACCTGTGCTCTGTCCGCAGGCTTCCTCACTGGGCATCCTCCATCCGCAACAGGGCCTCGACGGGGATGCGCACCCAGTCCGGCCGGTTGGCGAGTTCGTAGCGCACTTCGTACAACAGCTTCTCCAGTTCGAAGGCGCGCAACATCACGTTGAAGGCTTCATCGTTGTCGGGCAGGAAGGTGGCGCCGCGCGTCGCCTGGCGGTAGCCCTCCAGGAACGCGTCGCGGGTGGGGCCCACGCGCCCGCGCGGCTGGCCGCCCTCCAGCGACACGGTGGCCTCCGCGTAGTCGAACGAGCGGATCATCCCCGCCACGTCGCGCAGCGCGCTGTACTTCTCACGGCGCGCGGTGAAGGAGCGGGACGGCTCGCCCTCGAAGTCGAAGAACAGCCACTGGCCCTCCGAGCGCAGCACCTGGCCCAGGTGCAGGTCGCCGTGGATGCGGATCTTCTGGCCGGAGGGCGCCACCTGCGCCAGCCGCTTCGCGTACGCGATGAGGCCGTCGCGTTTGTTCTCCAGGTCCGCGTGCAGCCGGCCGGCGTCCGCCAGCGTCACGCCCAGCTCGCCCACGATGGACGCGCTCCAGCGCTGCAGGTCCTCCTGGAGCAGCGGCTCCGGGGAGAACGCCAGGTCCTCCGGCTCCGCGGAGGCGAACGCCTTGTGCAGCTCTCCCAACCGCGCGCCCAGGTCTCGCATGTCCCCGAGGAAGCGCTCGCTTAGCGCCTTTTCCTGGCGCAGCCGCTCCAGCGTGTACTTCCAGCCGTCCACGGCGTCAGGCACGAAGCGGTGCGCCAGCGCGAGCGTCGCGCCCGCGGGGCCCTCCAGGTTCAGCGCGCCCACCAGTTGCGGCGTCGCGCGGAAGGACGTCTTCGTCGCGAGGAAGCGGCCCACCTCGTATTCGGGGTTCACGCCGGCCTCCAGCTTGCGGATGACCTTGACGATGACCCGCTCGCCCAGCACCAGCGAGGTGTTGCTCTGCTCCACGTTGAGCCGGCGCACGGAGAGCGGATCCGGCAGCGCCACGCCGCTGTCCGTGGAGGCGATCCATTCACCCACCACGCGGCCGGAGCCGGACACCACCTGCCGGCCCTCGCGCGCGAGGTTGAAGACGGCGCGCACGCAGTCGTCATCCTCCAGCGCGCTCACCAGTCCGTCGGCCGTGTGCCGGACCTGGAGCTGGTAGCGCTCCGGATTTCCCAACTCGTAGACGACTTCGATGATGGCCAGGGTGAAGGAGCACGTGCCCAGGTCCATGTTCACGTGGTCCGCCACGCTGACACTTTTGATGGGCCACGCCTTGCCGGCGAACCAACGTTGGGCCTTGAGGAAGTCTGGCAGCTTGGTCAGGTCCAGGGGGGTCACGCGGGGTTACTCCTTCGCCTGCAGCGGCTTGTCCAACCGGAACCACAGGAACATGTAAGGCCCCATCGACAGCTGATAGGGCAGGTCGCTGATGCGGGGGAATGGCGTCTCTCCAATCAACTCCACGGGGATGCTGCCTTCGAACTCGCGCAGGTCCAGCACGCCCGGCTGCGCGAAGCGCGACAGGTTGCACACGACGAGCACCGTCTGGCCCTCCCACTCCCGCACGAAGGCCAGCACCTTGCGGTTCTCCGTGGTGAGGAAGCGCAAGGTGCCCATGGCGAACACGGGGTAGCGCTGGCGGATGCCAATCATCCGCTTCACCCACTGGAGCAGGCTGGACTTCTGCCGCTCCTGGGCCTCCACGTTGATGGACTGGTAGCCGTAGACGGGATCCGCGATGACGGGCGCGAAGAGGCGCGCGTAGTCCGCGCGGCTGAAGCCCGCGTTGCGGTCGCCGGTCCACTGCATGGGCGTGCGCACGCCGTTGCGGTCGCCCAGGTAGATGTTGTCGCCCATGCCAATTTCGTCCCCGTAGTAGAGGACCGGCGTGCCGGGCAGGGTGAAGAGCAGGCTGTGCATCAATTCAATGCGGCGCCGGCCGTTGTCCATCAGCGGCGCCAACCTGCGGCGGATGCCCAGGTTGATGCGCATGCGCGGGTCGGTGGCGTACTCCCGGTACATGTAGTCCCGGTCCTCGTCCGTCACCATCTCCAGCGTCAGCTCATCGTGGTTGCGCAGGAAGATGGCCCACTGGCAGGTGTCCGGGATGTCCGGCGTCTGCTGCATGATTTCGACGATGGGCGTGCGGTCCTCGCGGCGCACCGCCATGAAGAGGCGGGGCATCACCGGGAAGTGGAAGCCCATGTGGAACTCGTCGCCCTCGCCAAAGTACACGCGCACGTCGGCGGGCCACTGGTTCGCCTCCGCGAGCAGCACCTTGTTCTGGTACTCGGAGTCGATGGTCTTGCGCAGCTTCTTCAAGAACGCGTGCGTCTCCGGGAGGTTCTCGCAGTTGGTGCCCTCGCGCTCGAAGAGGTAGGGCACTGCGTCGCAGCGGAACCCGTCCACGCCCATGTTGAGCCAGAAGCGCATGACGTCCAGCATGGCTTCCTGCACTTCGGGGTTGTCGTAGTTCAGGTCCGGCTGGTGGCTGAAGAAGCGGTGCCAGAAGTACTGCTTGGCCACCGGATCCCACGTCCAGTTGGAGCGCTCCGTGTCGGTGAAGATGATGCGCGCGCCCTTGTAGGCTTCGTCCGTGTCGCTCCAGACGTACCAGTTGCGCTTGGGGCTCTGGGGATCCCTGCGCGCCTCCTGGAACCAGGGGTGCTGGTCGCTGGTATGGTTCACCACCAGCTCGATGATGATGCGCAGTCCGCGCTTGTGGGCCTCTTCCACCAGCCGCTGGAAGTCCGCCAGCGTGCCGTAGTCCGGGTGGATGCCGTAGTAGTCCGCGATGTCGTAGCCGTCGTCGCGCAGCGGAGACGGGTAGTGCGGCAGGAGCCACAGGCAGTCCACGCCCAGGTCCTGGAGGTACGGCAGCTTTTCAATCAGGCCCGGGATGTCCCCGTGGCCGTCCCCGTTCGAGTCATGGAATGCGCGGATGTGCAGCTCGTAGATGAGCGCTTTTTTGTACCAAAGCGGATCCAGGTCCATACGCCTCTCGGAGGGAGTCACTCGAAGTAGTCGAACGCGTGTTCGGTGCGGCGGTAGCGGTACACGGCCCAGATGGCCGCGGGTTGTTCGGGCGTCAGGCGCACCTGCACGTCCGGGCCCTGCCAGAGCGAGCGCTGATCAGCCATCAGTTCCTGCACCTGATAGGTCTCCTCCGCGGTGACGCCCAGCCATTCCATGGGCACGCGGAGCAGGGCTTCTTGTGGCGCGTACGGATCCAGGCTCACCGCCACCAGCACCGTGCTGAGGCCGTCCGGTGAGCGCTTGCCATAGAAGAGGACGCGGTCGTTGTCGGACTCGAAGAAGCGCAGCGCCTGGTAGTGCTGGAGCGCGGGGTGCGCCTTGCGGATGGCGTTGAGCCTGGAAATCCATCCAGAGATGTTGCCCGGCCGGTCCCAGTCCCAGGCGACGAGCTGGTACTTCTCCGAGTCCAGGTACTCCTCCTTGCCCGGCACGGGGCGGCCCTCGCACAGCTCGTAGCCCGAGTACATGCCCCACACGGACGACAGCGTGGAGGCCAGCGCCACGCGCACGCGGAAGGCGCCGGGCCCCGCGTTCTGGAGGTTCTCCGGGAGGATGTCCGGCGTGTTGGGCCAGAGGTTGCCGCGGAAGTAGTCCGCCACGGGCGGCTGGGTGATCTCCTCCAGGTACGTGCGCAGCTCGTCCTTGAAGAGGCGCCAGGTGAAGTACGTGTACGACTGGGTGAAGCCCACCTTGCCCAGGGCCTTCATCACCTTGGGGCGGGTGAACGCCTCGGACAGGAAGAGCACGTCCGGGTGCAGGTCCTGCACGTCCCGGATGAGCCAGTGCCAGAACTGCATGGGCTTGGTGTGCGGGTTGTCCACGCGGAAGGTCCGCACGCCGTTGTCCACCCAGTGCAGCACGACGGACTTGAGCTCCTTCCAGAGGGCGTCCCGAGCGGGGCCCATCCAGTCGAAGTTGACGATGTCCTCGTAGCGCTTGGGCGGGTTCTCCGCCGTCTTGATGGTGCCGTCCGGGCGGTGCTGGAACCACTCCGGATGCTCCTTCACGTACGGGTGGTCCGGCGAGCACTGGAAGGCCAGGTCCAGCGCCACTTCGATGCCGTGCGCCTTCGCCGCGTCCACGAACGCGCGGAAGTCCTGCAGCGTGCCCAGCTCCGGGTGCACGGCCTTGTGGCCGCCCTCCGTGGCGCCAATGGCCCATGGGCTGCCCACGTCGCCGGGCTCCGCGCGCAGGCTGTTGTTCTTGCCCTTGCGAGCGGTGCGCCCGATGGGGTGGATGGGCGGCAGGTAGACGGTGTCGAACCCGAGCTTCTGGATGTATGGCAGCCAGGCCTGCGCGTCCTTGAAGGTGCCGTGCGTCTTGCCGTCGCGCTTCGCGGAGCGGGGGAAGAATTCGTACCAGGCGGCGTTGCGCGCCTTCTCCCGGTCCACGAACACCTCCAGCACCTTGTCGTACTTGCTGGCGAGCGTGCGGTCCGGATGCCGTGACGCGGCGTCCGCCAGCTCGGAAGACAGCGCGGCGAGGAGGTGGTCCGGCGTGGGCGGCGTGCGCAGGCGGGCCCCTGCCTCGGCGAGCAACCGGTGGTCCTCCGCTGACTTGCCCTTGGCGCGAGCGGCGGCGCCTTCCAGCAGGGCAGCGCCCTCCAGCAGCTCGCTCTTCACGTCACGGCCGGCGTCCACCTTGCGCTTCAGCTCGTGCGCCCACGTGCGGAAGAGATCCGGCCAGGCTTCAATCGTGAATTCGTAACGGCCGTTCTTCGCGAGCGGGATGGAGCCTTCCCAGGCGTCGTTGTTCTTGAAGGCGAGAGGGACCTCCGCCCAGTCCGTCTTCTGGGCAGCGGGGGTGACCTGGCGCCAGCGGGCGACGGCCACGAGGACGTCGTGGCCTTCCTTGAAGATGTCCGCCCGGACGGTGAGGCTCTCCCCGGCGACGCGCTTGATGGCGTAGCGCCCCGCGTCCAGCTCCGGCTGGACGTTCTCGATGAACACGCTTCCGAGTCGTTCGGTCATATCGGCTGGCGGCCCCTTATAGGACTCTGAGTCAGTGGCTCCAGGCGGCATTGCGCGGGTGTTGATGATTGAAGATGGCCGCCGCCTGGTCGCGTTGGCCTGTCAACGTTAGGAACGGAGGGAGCGGTCGCCCAGCCCGAGGAACCGGGTAGACGGGCCCTGATAGTTGAAGCTGGGATCCGCCCCTCCGGTTGCGGTATCCGGGACGAACATGGCGCCCAACGACTCCGCTGCTCAGCAAGCGAGTGACCAGTCGGCCGACCGCGACCTGTTGAAGCAGGTGGCACTCGGCAGCGCCGCGGCCATGCGAGATGTCTACGCGAGGTGTTCCGCGCGGGCGTTCGCCATCGGGGTGCGGCTGTTGCCCACGCGGGCGGACGCGGAAGAGGTGCTGCAGGAGACCTTCCTGGAGGTCTGGCGGCGCGCGCGAGAGTTCGACCCGGCGCGCGGCGGACTGGAGACGTGGGTCACGACCATCGCGCGCACGCGGTCCATTGATCGACTGCGTTCATTGGGCACGGTGTCGCGGATGGTGGATGGGGTGGCGCAGCAGCCGCCCCCGGTGAGCGCGACGCCGCCGTCACCGGATGACTCCGCCGCCGCGGCGCAGGACCAGGCGCGGGTGCGGGCGGCGATGGCGCAGTTGCCGCCGGAGCAGCGCGAGGTGGTGCTGCTCGGGTATTTCGACGGGCTGTCCCAGAGTGAGATCGCGAAGAAGACGGGCCAACCGCTGGGGACGGTGAAGACGCGTGCGCGGCTGGCGCTGGAGAAGCTGGCGGTGCTGCTGGACGCGCCTCCGGTGAGCGCGTCCGGCTGAGTGCAGGACAGCAGCCCTGTTCCGCGGGGACGGGCGGTGGGGCAGGCCCCGGCCACGTCCTCCTTGCCGCTGTCGGGTGGGGCCCCAAACGTTGCGACTGTTTGGCGAACCCGAGGGAGGGGGCGGACATGCGCAAGATGCGGGAGACGGGGACGGCGTTGATGAACGCGCGGGAGATGCGGCTGGTGCTGGCCAGCGCGCCGCGCAACTTGATGGAGCTGTCCCGGCGCGAGCTGATGGGGATGGTGCGGCGCGCGCGCGGCATGGTGGACCAGTACGAAAAGCTGGCGCGCCGGCTGCGCCGTGAGGCCATGCGCGTCCCCATGGGGAGCCGTGTGATCGGCGGGCGCATGGACACGCGGCGCAAGGCGGCCCTGTTCCGCAAGGCGCTGACGCGCTTCGAGTCGCAGCTGCGGCGGATGGAGATGGTGCCGGCGCGCAAGGCGAGGCCGACGATGCGCAAGCGGCCGGCGGTGAAGAAAACGCTGCGGCCCGCGGCCCGCGCCACGGCGCAGCGCAAGAAGGCGGTGGTGACGAAGAAGGCGATGCGGCCCGCGGGCTATGCGCGCCGGGGCCCGGTGAAGGCACGGGCGCACAAGGCGCGGCGCATGCCGGCGGTGAAGGCACGGGCGCACAAGGCACGGCGCATGCCGGCGATGAAGGCGCAGGCGCACCGGACCGTGAAGGGGCGGACGCCAGCGCGCCGGGCCGCGACGCGGTAGCGGATTTCGGGGGAGGGAAGCCGGGTCGCGTCCAGCTCGTGGCCTGGCGAGGGGGAGGGGAGCTGGACTGTGTCCGCCCCGCATTGGGGCGGACACGGTGGGCGTGAGCGGAGCCCATCGCCAGAAGGTCGCCGACAAAGCCGGCGCGAAAGTCCGGAGCAAGCGGCGGAGTCCAGGTCCCACCGGCACCAGCGTTCCAACTCAAGGGCCAGCGTACGGAGCTTCATGGGCGAGAGGGGACGCGAAGGGCCCTCGCCGCACACGACGCAGAATCGTCCTGCACGGTGGCTGACACGGAGCCGCCGGCACCACGCTCTTCGCCGCGGAGGTGCAGCTCCGTCGCTTCGTCATGTGCGGGAGCTGATGAGGAGGCGCTGGCACCACGCTCTTGGCCGCGGAGGTGCAGTTCCGACGCTTCGTCATGTGCGGGAGTTGATGAGGAGGCGCTGGCACCACGCTCTTCGCCGCGGAGGTGCAGCTCCGTCGCTTCGTCATGTATGGGAGCTGATGAGGAGGCGCTGGCACCACGCTCTTCGCCGCGGAGGTGCAGTTTCGACGCTTCGTCATGTGCAACGGCTGATGCAGAATCGGCGGCGCTATGTTTTTCGTCGTGGTGGTGCAGCTCCGACGCTTCGCCCTGCGCGATAGTTGATGCGGAGGTACCGGCGCCATGCTCCTCGAGATAGGGGCGTACCTCCAGGGCGTCGTCTTGCGCGGTGGTTGACCTGGAGGTGTCGGCTCCATGCTCCTCGACACCGGGGAGTGCCTCCTGCGCGACCGCCTGCGCAGTGGTTTGCGCGGAGTCGCCAGCGCCACGTTCCTCGACGCCAGGGCGTGCCTTCGCCTCATCCGCCAGGCCGCTGGCCTGTGCGGGCGTACCAATGGGTCCCTCTTGGGCGGATGGGGCCTCGGGGGACGCAGGTGACTGGGGCGCAGGGGCGAAGGCGTTCAGCACGCGCTCATCGCGCGCCTTCAGCAGTGCCGGCAGCTCATGCTGAAGTGCCTGCACGTCGCGCTCGTTCAGAATTGCCATCACGCGGAAGGCCCACTCGCGCAGCGCCGCTCCGCCCATGAGCGGCAGCAGTTGGGCGGCGCCTCCCAGGAAGGCCCGGTGCAGGGACTGAACGAGGAGCACGTGCCCCGGACGCGCCGCCACCCGCGCCGCATGCCGCAGCAACTCGAACTCCGCCTGCGCGCAGGTTTCCCCCGACTCCCAGCGCGCCGCGTCCTGGAGCTGGTAGCACGTGCTCCCCAGCCGGTCCAAGTCGAGGTCCGAGGCCCTCGCGCAGCAGTCGGCCAGAAGCTCCACCAGCACCTGCCGCTTGAGGCTGAAGTAGCCCTCCAGAAGCCACCGGGCATCCGGGTTGCTCGCGTCATGCAGCGCCAGCCCCAGGTTCTCCAGCGTCAGCGACTCATCCAGCGGCACCGCGCGCGTCTTGCGTCCGGGGCGCTGCACCACCAGGCCTCGCGCTGCCAGCCGCCGCAGCGCCTCGCGGATGGTGCCCCGGCACACCTCATAGCGGCGCGCCAGCTTCGCTTCGGAGCCGAATTGCCCGCTCGGATGCAGCCGCCCCAGCGCGATGTCGCGCTCGATTTGCGCCTCCACATAGGCCACGAGTCCTCGCCGTTCCATCCCCATCCCCTTCCTCGTCCCAGCATCGCCATCCAACCACAGGGGTCTGACATGGACGTGCGGGCCCACCCGCCGCGTCGCTTGCCGGGCCAGCGCGCTCCCGGGCCGCATGGGGCGAAAACCTGTCCGACTGTCGGACAGGTTTTGAGGCAACCGGGCCCGGGCGGGCGACCCTGTGCGTGCACCACATTGGTATCCGTGCGCGCATGACGTTGTGCCCACTGACGGGCCGGCGCAGCCTGGGGACCATGCTGCGGAAACTTGTCCGACAGTCGGACAGGTTTTGAGGCAACAGGGCCCGGGCGGGCGCGTCTGTCCGTGGCTCACCTTCGTGTTCGCGCATGCACGACGTCGCGGGCCCACGGCCGCAGTCCGTGAGTCAGGCTCCGGGTGGAATGCTTCGGGGCGCGGGATTTGCTGACGACTTGCGTAGATGACGGCCCATGCGGAAATCCTGGCCGTACGCAGTGGTGATGCTGCTGGTGCTCGTTGGCGTGCCCAGATTGCTGCGCCACTTCATTCCCGACCGGCGGCTGGCGCTGACGATATTCCCCGTCGTCATGTTCGCCCTGCTTGGGCGCTGGGCCGAGGCTCGCGAGCTGCTGGCTGATGCGGCGCTGGAGAATCTCAACGGACCACTGCTCGGACTGCGGAATGTGCTGGAGGTATGGTGCGTCGAGCAGCTCACCGGGGAGGCTCGGCCGGTGGACGCCATCGCTCTTTTCGGGGAAGCGTCACAGGACTCGCTCGAGGCCGCATGGCCGGAGCTCGTGAACTACGTGGTGAAAAGGTCGTCTTGATGGGCACTTGGGAACGCGGGCTTCCATCATTGAAGCAGGTTTCGACTCCCAGCCTGGCTCCCCTGCGCGAGGTCGGGAGCGCGACGTTCTCGCTGTCGGACCTGGACCAACTGGGGACTCCGAACTTCGAAGGGAAGGACGTGGAGGCTTCCATCAAAACGTGGTGGCTCGAGGCGCAGTGCGGTCTGGAGTTCGTCCTGTCGCAGGACTTCCTCACCGGGAACGCCAGGGTCATCGCGGAAGAAACAGCGGAGTTCGAGCATGTCCTCGCGCACCTTTCCTTTCCCGCGGAAGAGCCCTTCCAAATGGGGCCCTCCTCCGAGGAGCGGACGCGGCGCGATGGGCATGGCGGCTGGCGCGTCCTTCGAATCGACACGCATGGTGGCACGTTCGAGGTGGCAAGTTTTTCGCGTGAACGGTCCGCTCGTTGCTTCGCGGACCTCCTGGATCATCGCGCACACAAGCAGGGCTATTTCGTAGAGAACCAGGACCCTCTGCCTCCTCTTCCGTCCCGAGGCCCAGGCCCCATGCATTGGGTCCTGCTGCGCCAGGACGAGAACGGCGTGCGATATGAGATCGCGCGCTCGCCCTGGCGTTCGCAGTTGGAGTGGCTGGCGGAGCAGTACAACAAGGAGCCTCGCCACAAGCAGCTCTGGTTCGTTGAGAGCCTGCCTCCTGTCACCCCGGTGGCGACATCAGCGGACCGGTGAAGGCGACCTCCAGACCTCCGTACTCCGAGGGAGCCAGGGTCATCTTCCAGCCGTGCAGCTCCACCACGTTGTGCACGATGTTCAGGCCCAGGCCCTGGCCTTGCGGCTCTCGTGTTCGTGCCGAGTTGCCTCGGAAGCGGCGCTCCAGGATCCTGAAACGCTCCTCCTCGGAGATGCCCGGTCCGTCGTCGATGACCCGCAGGTGGAAGGTCTGCTGGCGCGTCGTCTCCAGCACCACCGCCACGTGGCCGTCCTCGCGTCCGTAACGGATGCCGTTGAGCACCACGTTGCTGACCGCCTGCTCCAGCAAGGTTTCGTCGCCCATCACCCAGGTTTGCGTCGCCGGGACTCCGCTCTCCAGGGCGATGCGCTGCGGCCTCGCGATGGGCTGGTGCCGGCCCAGCACCCGTGACACCAATGCGTTCAGGTCCACCGGCGCGTGCTGTACCTGCGGTGCTCCCGCTTCCAGCCTCGCCGCCGCTCCCAGGTTGTGCACCAGCGAGGCCATGTAGTGCGCCTCGTTCATCGCGGACAGCATCAGTCCCGATTCCAATGGCTCACCCGCGCGCATCCGCTGCTGCATCGCTGCCAGGTGCCCCTGCAACACCGTGAGCGGCGTCATCACGTCGTGCGTCGTGTTCGCCAGGAAGTCTCGCAGCGTCTGCTCGCGCGCTTGCTGGTGCGCCATCTGCGCCTGGATCTCCGCTCGGGCCTGCTGGAAGGCTCGGGCCAGTTCCGCGATCTCGTCGGTGCCGTTCACCGTCACGGGCTGCTCGTAGCGGCTGCCCGATGAGGCTCGCACCTCGTCCGTCAGTCGGCGCAGGCGCTGCACCACCGGCCCCAGCGCCACCACCATCGCGGACAGGAGGATGAGTGTGGGCACTCCCCAGACGTACAGCGGCGGCAGCCCCACCTCTGGCGACTCCGCGGGCTCCACCCGACGCGCGAGCACGTACTCGCAGGGGCCTCCATCCCAGGACATGCGCAACAGCAGGTCCTGTACCAGCGCGCCGTCCGCCTTCGAGTAGCGGCGCACGCCCACGCCGTCGTCCTGCACGCCCTTGCGCAGTTCGTCGTCCAGCGCCGGTGCCTGCGGGTTTCGCGAAACGAACTGGCCGTCGAACGGGTAGAGGCTCACTGGCGGCAGGCGCCGCCCCAGCGGCCCCCGGGCCCCCAATCGCGGCGGACCTTCGTCTCTGGGCCTGGGGCCTCCCGATGCGGGCCCATTGCCTGATGGCTCGTTCGGCGCGACCGTGCCGGAGGGCGGGCCTCCGTTGCCGTCGGGCAGGCCTTCGCGCTCCCACGGCGGACGCTGGGGTGAACGGGAGCGGACCATCCAGGTCTCGGGTGTGGCCTCGCAGCGTTCTCGGCCCCCGGACTGCATCTGCGACAGCGTGGACGCGATGATGACTTCGTCCGTCGTGCGGCGGCGCACCGAGTGCTCCACCTGAACCAGCGCGAACACCGCGGGCACCGTCACCGCCACCGCAGTGAGGGCCAGCCGCAACCGCAGCTTCACGCATCCTCCCCGGGCACCAGCCGGTAGCCCACGCCCCAGACCGTCTCCACGCACTTCACCGGACCCAGCTTGCGCCGCAGCCGCGACACGTGGACGTCCAGCGTGCGCTCCGTGCCCTCACGCTCCGGATCCAACACGTGCTCCACCAGCCACTGCCGCGTCACCGCATCCTGCGGCCTGCGCGCCAGCGCCGCGAGCAACTCGAACTCCACCCGCGTGAGTTCCACCGGCCGCCCCTGCACCTGCACCGTGTGCCCCTGCAGGTCGATGCGCAGCGGGCCCACCTCCACCACCGCCTGCTCCTTCTGCAACGTGGGCCGGCGCAGACGCGCTCGCACGCGTTCCACCAGCTCCTCCGGCCAGAAGGGCTTCGTCATGTAGTCGTCCGCGCCCAGCTTCAGCGCCCGGACCTTGTCCAGCGTGTCGTTGCGCGCGCTCAGGATGAGCACCGGGACCTCCGAGAAGGTCCTCAGCGCCTTGAGCATGTCCAGGCCGTAGGTGCCCGGCAGCATCAGGTCCAATACCACGAGGCTCACGTCCGGCAGGTCTCCGGACACCAGCAGCCGGCCCTCGCGCCACCACACGGGCTCGAAGCCCGCGCAGCGCAGGTGCCCGACAATCTGGGACCCGAGCTGGTCGTCATCCTCCACCAGCAGGATGCGGTCGCCCATGCGCCATGCCTCCCTTCGGACACATCACCCCGGAGGACTCCGGGGTGGCCCGGCTCACCCTATTTCAGGGCATGCCACCGTCGAAGCCCGGCGGAGGCCCCATGCCGCCATCCCAGCCAGGCGGGGGACCCATGCCACCGTCGCCGCCTGGAGGAGGACCGCCGGGCCCACCACCGCCGCCGCTGCCGCCCGGCATGGCGCAGGACGCGGTGTTCAGCGAGGAGCGGACGACCAGCGTCTTGGACGCCAGCATCGCGCCGTCCGACATGCGCTGCGTGGCGAAGAGGTAGTCGCCCACCGCGTCTCCTGAGACCACCGTGTCGTTCTGGTTGGTCGTGTCGCGCTCGCCACGCGTGTTGTAGAGCGGCTGGCTGTTGACGATGTCGTCGCTCGTCGAGTCGTCGAAGAACAGCTGCGACGTGACGAACTCCTGGCCGTTCACCCGCACCGTGAAGTGGATGTGGATGGTGCGGCTGCTGTACCAACCGGGGAAGCACGTGTCGAAGTCCACGCGCCCGTTGGCGTCCGTGGTCCGCACCCCGCGGAACCACCGCGCCGCGCGGGCCGTCGCGTCTCCGGGCGTGCAGAAGTCGCTTGCGTCCTCGCCGGAGTAGAGGCCTTCCGGGCCCGCGTGCCAGATGTCCACCGTGGCACCCGGGATGGGTTTGCAGGACTCGTCCACGACGAGGAAGGCCAGGCGCACCGGCAGGCCGTCATGGCCCTCGCTGATGTCCTTGCGGTCCACCGTGGTCGCGTAGCAGGGCCCCAGCGTGGCTTCGCATGCGAGGTTGCACACCGTGCCCAGGCCGGACGCGAACGGATCCGGATACGCGGCGGCGGCCGTCATCGCCGCGGTGCCGCCCGTGGCCCAGAAGCCCGGGTCCACCACTCCCGCGTCGGTGCCCGTGCCCGCGTCGGCTCCGGTGTTCGTGTCGTCGCCCGTCGTGTCGTCGCCTCCGCAGGCGACGAGCAGCTTCGCCACGGGAACCGCGGCCAGCGACAGGCCAATGCCGCGCAAGATGCTCCGGCGCGTGACGACCTTGGGGGAAAGGTCCTGAGGGGATTCGCTCTTCATCCGGGGTTCCTCCGGGAGCTCGGGAGCCAGGGGCGGCGAGAGTGCCGCCCTCGGGGCCGCCCGGGGCTGACCGGATGGCGAACCGGGTTATCTCGGGAGAACCTTAAGCAATCCTTGCGCGGAAGGTCCGCGACTCAGGAAAAGCGCACGCGGAAGGCGGCGAGCAGTGGACCTGCTGCCCGTCCGTCCGCCGTGGAGCGGGGACCGCCTTCGGGGAGCGTCGTACCCAGTTCCTCCAGCGCGGGCTTCATGGAGTCGAAAGCGTGGAGCGCCTCCGCCGCGTTGTCGAAGAAGCGCGGATGCAACAACCAACCGGAGATGCCGCAGGTGACGACATGGAAGGACCGCGAGTCATCCGACTCATATGTCAGGCGCAGGAGGCCGCGGAAGCCCTCGTCCCGCACGATGGTGCCGCCCTGGCTGCCCATGCCGCCGAGCGTCGCGCCGCCCTCGTAGTCGCTCCAGCCTGAGTCCGCGTTCATGCCCCACGCATAGCACCCCAAGGGCTGACACGGGCGGCGTGACAGGGAGGCGCCGCGCCGTTGCCCGTGGTCCCGGTCTGGTGCAGCGAGCGGCGCCCCGGGTGGGGTTGCACGCCGGTTGTCGGCCTCCGCGCACCGCCCAACGTTTGCGGAGTGGGGGGATGCCGTCATGTCCGCGGAAACAATCCATGAGCCGCGCTACACCGAGGAGATCATTCCCTTCCTCGCGGGTGACGGCCGCGCGCTGCACCTGGTTCACCTGCGCGGTGTCGAGAAGGCGGACAAGGGGCCGGTGGTGCTGGTGCACGGAGCCGGCGTGCGCGGGAACATCTTCCGCGCGCCGGTGCGCCAGACCGTGGTCGATGCGCTGATTGAAGACGGCTACGACGTGTGGCTGGAGAACTGGCGCGCCAGCATGGACGTGGAGCCGGGCGAGTGGACGTTGGATCAGGCCGCCGTCCTGGACCACCCGCCCGCCATCCGCACCGTGCGGGAGAAGACGGGCGCGGACAAGATCAAGGCCGTCATCCACTGCCAGGGATCCACCAGCTTCACCATGGCCGCGGTGGCGGGGCTCCTTCCAGAGGTGGATCTCATCATCACCAACGCGGTGTCACTGCACCCGGTGGTGCCCGCGACCGCGAAGGTGAAGCTCCACTACGCCGTGCCGCTGGTCGCGCAGTTGACGCCCTTCCTGGATCCGCAGTGGGCCTACGGCGGCCCCACGCGCACGGCCCGGATGCTGACGCGCGTGGTGCAGGCCACGCATCACGAGTGCGAGAACCTGGTCTGCCGCTGGACGAGCTTCACCTACGGCACGGGCTTCCCGGTGCTGTGGCGCCACGAGAACCTCAACGCCCAGACGCACGACTGGCTCCAGCACGAGTTCGGTCCGGTGCCCTTCAGCTTCTTCAAGCAGATGTACCAGTGCGTGCGCGCCGGCCACCTGGTGCCCGTGGAGGGCTTCCGCGCGCTGCCGGAGGACCTGGGCGTGCGCGAGCCCCAGACGGACGCGCGCTTCGTCTTCTTCGCGGGCGAGGAGAACCGCTGCTTCCTCGCGGAGAGCCAACGCCGCAGCTTCGAACATCTGGAGCACTTCCACCCGGGCCGGCACGCGCTGCACCTCCTGCCGGGCTACGGCCACCTGGACGTCTTCATGGGCAAGCGCGCGTCCCAGGATGTCTTCCCCCTCATCCTCTCCGAGCTGGATCGCTCCGCGCTCCACTGACGAAAGGCAAAGCCATGTTCCTGCCTCGACGCATCCAGACCCAGTACGGCCGCTATTCGCGGGTGGACGACATCCCGTACGCGCTGCCGGTGGACTCGAAGGGGGCACCGGCGATGGTGGCCGCCTTCACCGTGGACGCTCGCCGCGCCGCGGCCCTGCTGCCCGGCAATGAACTGCACCCGCTGCGCCTGTCGCGCGACCGCGGTGTGCTGCTCGTCTCCGTCATCGACTACAAGCGGACGGACATTGGCGCGTACATCGAGTTCAGCATCGCGCTCGCGTGCACGCATGGACGCAGGCCCTCGCCTCCGCTCCTGCCCCTGCTGTTCCAGAAGCGCTTCGGCGTGGGGCAGTACGTGGTGGACCTGCCGGTGAATACGGAGGTCTCCGTGAAGGGCGGCAAGGGCATCTGGGGCATGCCCAAGCACCTGGCCCGGTTGGACTTCCGGGTGGAAAACGGCTCCGTGAGCAGCCGCTACGAGGAGGGCGGCCAGCAGGCGGTGCGCGTGCGCATCGAGCGCCCGAAGCTCGCGTGGCTTCCGCTGCGGATGGCGGCGGTGAACTACTGCGCCTTCCGGGGGATGCTGATGAAGTCCACCATCTACTTCCGGGGCCGCTTCGGCTTCCGGGTGGGGAAGCGCGCGTGGGGGACGCTGGAGGTGGGGGACCATCCGCGCGTGCAGGTGCTGCGGGAATTGAGCATCTCCCCGCGCCCGTTCCTCACCGGGTTCTTCCCCTCGTCCAGCGGCGTGCTGGATGACCACTTCGAGGCGTGGTTCCTCACCCAGCCCACGCTGCCTCCGGACACGTATCCGGAGGGGCTCGAGAGCGTGGTGGACCTGGGCCAGGACCAGACGCCCATGCCGGACCCGGAGTCGGACGGAGCGCCGCCGAGGGTGCTCCAGGCCGTGGCGCCCCTGCCCGAGGAAACGCGGCCATGAAGCGCGGCGGCCGCCTGGATCTGGGGAACGCGTGCCTGCTGTTCCTGTGCACGTCCATGTACCTGGGCACGGGCTGGTCGCTGATCCTCTTCACGTTCCCCATCGCGCCCCAGCTCACGGTGGACAACTACTACCTGCAGTTCGTGCCGCAGGTGCAGGCGGCCACGCGGTTCTTCACCTGGATGACGGCGGTGATGCTGCTGTCCGCCGGAGTGCTGGCGTGGCGCGAGCGCAAGACGGCCCTTCGCTGGTACCCGCTGGGCGTGCTCGTCGCGGTGGTGGTGGCCACGCTGCTCACGCGCATCTACATCTTCCCGTACAACGACGAGATGGCCGCCGGCATCACGTCGCCCGAACGGCTGACGGAGGTGCTGGGCGCGTGGATGCGGATGAACCGCATCCGCGTGGGGCTGTGGACGGTGCAGTGGCTGCTCACGCTGGGCTACTTCGTGCACCGGGTGCTGCGCGCGGAGCAGCCGGTGGGAGAGCGCTGGCGCCTGGGGTTGTCCGTGCCTTCGCGCCGGGAGGCCCACGCATGAGCCCGGCCGCGTCGCGATGGCTGGAGCGCCAGGCCCGCGTCCGCGGGCGCCCGTGGCGCTGGGCGCTCGCGGCCATCGGGTGGATCACCGTCGCGACCGGCGCGGCGCAGATGTTCCTGCCGGGGCTGGAGCTACGGCTGTTGCACGCGGATGCGTCCGCCGCGCCCGCGCACTTCTTCCGCATCGTGGGCATGTTCATGGTGCTGTTCGGCGGCCTGCTCCTGCACGGCCTGCACGAGCCTCGCGCGAACCCCGCCGCCTTCCTGTGGACCGGCCTCCAGAAGGTGGGGGCCTGCGGGATGGTGGCGGCGGGCGTGGCGCGCGACCTGCTGTCGCCCCTGGCGCTGGGGGTGGCTGCGGTCGACGCGCTGTCCGCGGTGCTGGTGCTGGGGTTCTACGCGTCGCTGCGCCAGCGCGAGCAGATCATCACCGTGCTCAGGCCGCAGACAGAAGTAGCGGCTCCGGAGGCCACCAGCCCCTCCGTCAGCGCGCTGCGTGTCGCGGATGCGACCCGGAATGGCGTGCCTTCGCGGCGGCTCCAGCGCACGTTCGACGAGGGCATAGCCATCCAGGTGTCCCCGGCGGAGGCTCCCCGGCGTTCGTTGGTGCTCGCGGGAGGCGGCATGCGCGTCGCGTGGCAGGCGGGCGTGCTGCGCGCGCTGACGGACGCGCGGCTGTCCTTCACCCACGCGGACGGCACGTCCGGCGGCATCATCACCCTGGCGATGTGGCTGTCCGGCCAGTCCCCCGCGGAGATGTGTGAGCGGTGGCGGACGCTGGACGTGAAGGACTTCGTGTCGCTGATGCCGCTGGACGAATACGCGCGGCCCTGGAAGCTCACCGCGCCGGGGGACGCGGACGGCATCGTCCAGCGCGTCTTCCCGCACCTGGGCGTGGATGTGGACGCCATCCGCGCGAACCGCGAGCGTTCCGGCACCTTCAACGTGTGTGACTTCGCCCGGAAGACGAACGAGGCCATCCCGCACACGGACGTGGACCGCGACCTGCTGGTGGCCGGCATCTCGCTGCCGCTCTTCATGCCCCCGGTGGTGAAGGACAGCCACCTGTACCTGGACTCGGTGTGGATCCAGGACGCCAACGTGATGGAGGCCGTGCACCGGGGCGCGGACGAGGTGTGGATTGTCTGGTGCATCGGCAACACGTCCACCTACGCCGACGGCTTCTTCCGCCAGTACGTCCACATGATTGAACTGAGCGCGAACGGCGCGCTCTTCGCCCAGCTGGAGCAGGTGCGCGAGCTCAACACGCGCATCCTCGCGGGCGAGCACGTGCCGGGACACGTGCGGCCCATCACCGTGCACCTCATCAGGCCCGAGCACCCGCTGCCCCTGGACCCGGACTTCTACGCGGGCCACGTCACGGCCTCGACCCTCATCGACCAGGGCTACTCGGACGCCTGTCGCTACCTGGCGGTGGCGGACGGCCAGGGCCTGCCCCTCACCCCGGAGATCACGCAGATGACCGAACCCGCCTATGACTTGACCTTCCGCGAGACCATGGCCGGTCCGCTCGCGATGGGCACCACCGACCCCGAGGCGGGCGCCCACGACGGGCGCTCCACGCCCTTCACCATGCACTGCACCATCACCATCGACGACATGGAGGCGTTCATCCGCGACCCGGACCACGCGGCCCGGCTGGTGGCGCACGTGCAATACAAGCCGCTGGGCATGGACCTGCCCGTGCGCGAGGGGAGCTTCAACCTCTTCCGCAGCACGGATGATCCGCGCACGAAGATCATGACCTACGGCCTGCGCTTCCAGGCGAACGGCCAGGACTACTATCTGGACGGCACGAAGACGCTGCGTGACGACCCGGGCCCGGACCTCTGGCGCGACACCACGCGGCTCTACAGCTACCTGCACGCGGGCGTGGACGCGCGCGGCCCGGTGGTGGGCGCGGGCGTCCTGGTGCTGGGCATGCGCGAGTTGCTCCACCTGGTGGCCAGCATGCGCTCGTCGCGCGGGGGCGTGGAGGGCGCGGGCATGATGGCCCGCTTCGGCCACCTGTTCCTGGGCGCGCTCTGGGACCTCTACGCCCCGGAGGCACCGGTGCGCGAGCGCGCAGAGGAGGCCACGCATGGCCACGAAGGCTGAGCACTTCGACGTCGTCATCGTGGGCTCGGGCTTCGGCGGTTCGGTGATGGCGTGGCGGCTGGCGGAAGCAGGCCTGCGGGTGTGCGTGCTGGAGCGGGGCAAGGCGTATCCGCCGGGCTCCTTCGCGCGCAGTCCGCACGACATGCGCCGCAACTTCTGGGACCCTCGCAAGGGCATGCACGGCCTGTTCAACCTCTGGTCCTTCCAGGGGCTGGGCGGCGTGGTGTCCGCGGGGCTGGGAGGCGGGTCGCTCATCTACGCGAACGTGCTGCTGCGCAAGGACGAGAAGACCTTCATCCACGAGGACCTCCTTGACGGAGGCTACGAGAACTGGCCCGTCACCCGCGCGGATCTGGAGACGCACTACGATGAGGTGGAGCGGATGATGCACGTGCAGCGCTATCCGCTGGAGCATCCGCCGTACGCCTCCACCGCGAAGACGCTGGCCATGAAGCTCGCGGCCGAGCGCCTGGGCCGCGCGGGCGATTGGCAGCTGCCACCGCTGGCCGTGACGTTCGGCAACCCCGGCGAGGTGCCCGTTCCGGGCGAGCCCATCCGCGAGGAGCATCCCAACCTCCACGGCCGCACGCGCACCACCTGTCACCTCTGCGGCGAGTGCGACATCGGCTGCAACACGGGCAGCAAGAACACGCTCGATTACACGTACCTGTCCGCGGCGAAGGACGCGGGGGCGGAGCTGCGCACGCGCGCGGAGGTGACGGAGCTGTGGCCCTCGGAGGGGGGCGGCTACGTGGTGCGGTACCTGGACCACACGGACACGCCGGAGGACGTGCCTCGCGAAGGCCCGCAGTCCATGTTGCCGCGCAGCACCGTGACGGCGGACCGGCTGGTGCTGGCGGCGGGCACTTTCGGCACCCCGTTCCTGCTCCTGAAGAACCAGCGGAGCTTCCCCGGGCTGAGCGGACGGTTGGGCACGCGCTTCTGCGGCAACGGAGACCTGCTGGGCTTCATGCGCCAGTGCCACGATTCGAGCACCGGCAAGCAGCTGCCTCGCATCCTGGAGGGAGGGCACGGGCCGGTCATCACCAGCGCGTTGCACTTCCGGAGCCAGGAGGAGGGCGGCACGGGCCGGGGCTACTACATCGAGGACGCGGGCTACCCGGAGTTCGTCAACTGGCTCTACGAGGGCGCGTATCAGGCGCCGTTGGTGGAGCGAGGCCTCAAGCTGGCGTGGCGCCTGATTCGTGGGTGGACGGGACGCACGCACGACTCCGACGTGAGCGAGGAGATCGCCGAGCTGCTGGGGGATTGCCTGGGCTCCGCGACGTCGTTGCCGCTGCTGGGCATGGGGCGCGACCTTCCCACCGGCCACATGCGGCTGACGGACGACGGGATGCTGGCCATCGACTGGCGGATGAGCGGTTCGCGCGAGTACTTCCAGCAGGTGCGCCAGTCGATGGCGGACATCGCTCGGACGCTGGAGGGGAGGCTGCTGCAAAACCCACTCAGCTACTTGAGCCGGGTCATCACCGTGCACCCGCTGGGCGGTTGTCCCATGGGACGCGGGCCTGAGGAGGGCGTGGTGGATGCGACGGGCGAGGCCTTTGGCCACCCGGGGCTGTACGTGGCCGACGGCTCGATGATGCCGGGCCCCGTCGGGCCCAACCCGAGCCTCACCATCGCCGCGCTCGCGGACCGGTTCGCGGATGCGCTCATTGATTCGCACCGCAGGGGCACTCGGGAACGTGCGTGGCGGGCGACGGAGGAGGGGCCATGGCCGTCCGCGCCTCCGATGTGAGCCGCCTTCCGGGCCAGCGCGTCGAGCCCACGCCCGAGCCACAGACGCCTCCGGGCCGGAAGATGGTGTCGTGGTTCGACCCGACCGTGCTCGCGAAGTCAGGGATGAAGGCACTGCTGTCTGGGACGTTCGGACGACAGGCGGACCGGCGTTTGCTGGACGCCGTATCCCGGCCGCAGCCGCTCTGTTTCGACTACTCGGTGGACGACACCGGTCATCCGCGCGACGAGCTGTGGCTGGACTACGTGGCGGACCTGGGCGACGGCTGGGACTCCACCTACGCGGTGGCGTCCGCGGTGATGGCGCCGGAGCTGGCGCTCACGGGCGAGTCCGGCGAGACGCACGTCACGCGGGGCGGCGACGTGCTCGTGTTCGGAGGGGACGAGGTCTATCCGACCGCGAGCGTGGACGAGTACCAGGCGCGCACGGTGGTGCCGTACGAGGACGCGTTGAACAAGCGGCGACACCGGCCGCACCTGTTCGCGGTGCCCGGCAACCATGATTGGTACGACGGACTGGTGTCCTTCACGCGCCTGTTCTGCCAGGGCCGGCGCTCCAATGGCTGGCGCACGCAGCAGCAGCGCAGCTACTTCGCGCTGAGGCTGCCGCACGGTTGGTGGCTGCTGGGCACGGACATGCAGCTGGAGTCCGACCTGGACGCGCCGCAGGTGGAGTTCTTCCAGAAGGTGGCCGCACAGATGCGCGGCACGGACCGGATCATCCTCTGCAACGCGGAACCGGCGTGGGTGAAGCAGCAGGTGATGCCTCGCGCGGGGCGCGGCTTCCTGGATCACAACATCGACTTCCTGGAGCAGAAGGTGCTGGGCAAGAAGGTGAGCGTCTTCCTGGCGGGAGACCTGCACCACTACCGCCGGCACGAGAACGCGGACGGGCGGCAGAAGATCATCGCGGGTGGGGGAGGGGCGTTCCTGCATCCCACGCACCTGCCCAAGGTGGATCAGAGTCCAGGCGGCTTCGTGCAGAAGGCGAGCTACCCGCCGCAGCGGGCGTCCCAGTGGCTCGCCTGGCGCAACCTGCTGTTCACCGCGCTCAACCCGTGGTTCGGCGTGTTCATGGGCGTCGTCTATACGCTGCTGGGCTGGGGCATTGCCGCGAACCTCAATGAGGGCGCCGTGGGGGCGCCTTCGTTCCGGGAGGTCATCAACGCGGGGGTGCAGAGCACGGGCTCGTTGGTGCTGGGGGCCGGCGTGGTGCTGGGCACGTTCGCGTTCGCGGATGGCCGCCGGGGGCCGCTCTGGAAGAAGACCGCCGGCATCGTGCATGGACTGGTGCACCTGGCGGTGGCGCTGCTGCTCACCTGGGGCGTATCCGCCGTCGCCGCGCCACTGGCGGCGGAGCTTCAATGGAGCCTGCGGAGGGACTTCCTCAGCGGGCTGCTGCTGTTTGGCGGCGGCGCGCTGATAGGGCCATTGGTGGTGGGCGTGTACCTGCTGCTGTCGCTCAACGTGTTCTCCTGTCACCCCAACGAGGCGTTCTCGTCGCTGTCGATTCCGGACTGGAAGAACTTCCTCCGGCTCCACTTCGACGAAGACGGCCAGCTCACGGTGTACCCGGTGGGTTTCCGGCGGGTGCCGCGACGGTGGAAGCGGGGACGTTCTCCCGAGGATCCGGTGTGGATTCCGGACCCGACGGACACGCGGGCGACACCGCCCCGGCTCATCGAGCCGCCCATCGTCATTCACCGGACGAAGGCCCTTCCGATGCTGGAGGAGACTGGTCCGCCCGGACCCACGGACATGATGGTGGACAAACACCCACCCGGCGGAGCGGTTTGAGCGGCGCGGGCCAAAGTCCTACGCTGCGTCCCATATGAAGGCGATGCTCCTGTCCCTGCTCTTCCTCGGCGCCGCGCCGTCCGGCCCCGCGCCGTCGTCCCTGCCTCCCGAAGCGCTGGGGGCGCCCCCGCTCGTGGATGCGTCTCCGACCGCGTGGTCGTGCACCATCGACACGCTGCGTGCGGGGAAGGAGTGCGTGTTCGAGGCGGATGCGCCGCCTCCCAAGAACGCGAACTCGGACGTGGAGTCCGCCAACATCAAGCTGCTGAAGGACGCATCTCGCGCCCTCTGCTCGGAGGCCGTGAGCAACGCGCGGGACGGCTCGCCCGACCCCAAGCTCGTCGCTGTCTGCGAGCGCAAGTACGCGGACGTCGTGGGCCGCTGCGGCATCGAAGGCAATACGCCGGTGGTGGACTCCAAGGGCCGCTTCGCGCCCGCGGCTCGCGCCTGCTACCGCGCGCTGTCCTCCGTGCTCCAGGATGTGCAGTTGATGGCCTCCGTGGCCTCCACCTGCTGTGAGTGCGCGGCGCGCAGCCAGTGCCCCGGCAACGGCGAGAGCTGCTACGCGGCCGTGTCGCGGCAGCAGGCAGGGCCCACCACGCTCGCGTGCATGGACGAGCGCTGCCACGACGCCTGCTCCATGATGCTGCCCCCGTCCGCGTCCATTCCGCGCCAGTCGCCGTCGCGCGCGAACTCGCAGCACACCGACTCCGCCTCGCTGTAGCGCGTCCACCGTGCTGTCGCACTTCAAGGAGCCTCGCGCCATGCCCCGTCTTCCATTGCTGACCCTCCTGGGTGCGCTCGCCACCGGCTGCGGTGCCTCGCACTCCCACGTCGCGCTGGAGGACCGCGCCCTCACGGACTCGCCTCCGCCGCGGACGCCGCCCCCCGCGCCCAAGCGCTCCGTCGTCGCGGAGCAACCGCCCACGTCGCCGCATGACGCCCGCGCGTTCCTGGCCCGCTACTCCACGCCCGCCTCGTGCGAGACCGCCGCCCGCAAGCTCCAGGCGACTTCACGCGACGACGCGTGGCTGGCCCTGAAGCTGTGCTCGGAGGCCCCCGGCTTCACCCAGCTGGGCGCCGTGCTGGGCAGTGCGTGGGCGGAAGACCTGCGCGTGCGTCCGGATGCCGCCAACCTCATCGCCCGCGTCGTGGCCCAGCGCGGCGGCAGCGTGGACGGTGAGCTGCGCCTGCTCCACGCGCGCAAGGTGCCCATCTTCTCGCTCGCGTCCGCCGTCGCCCAGCCGGATACCTACCGCGGCCGCTACGTCCTCCTGCGCGCGCAGGTGGCCGACCAGCGCTCGGAAGGGGAGCGCCCCACGCTGTGGCTGGTGGAGCAGGGCCTCCAGTCCGTGGCCTCCCGCCGCGAGGTCGGCATCGCCTACCACACCGACACCGTGACGCAGGCCTCCGGCGACCTGGGCGGACGGACGGCGATCACCGGCGAGGGCCGCGTGGGCGGCTCCATCTTCACCCGCGAGAGCACCACCCAGTCCGCCTCCGAGCGCACCTACGACAACCTCTCCGAGGAGACCGGCCGCGAAGCCCTGGGTCGACTCGCCGCGCCGGATCCCTTCCTGGAGACCCGCCGCGACTACGTCATCCTCGCGCGCTTCGACGGCCTGCGCGTCACCTCCGGCATGACCACCGACGACGAGGACGAGGGCCCGAAGATCCCCGTGCTCACCATCGTCAGCTACCACCTGCCGCAGGCGCTCGCCGTCTACTGACGCAAGCGCCCGCCCGTCAGCGCTTCACCGGTCCCGCCGTCGCCGTCATGTCCCGCGACGGCGTGCCGGAGTAGATCTCCACGTCCGTGGCCACCCACGACCCCAGCCGCTCGCCGTAGGTCGTGTGCACCTGCACACCCGGGGACAGCTGGGCGCGGGCCACGCGCTTTCCGTCGCGCAGGATTCGCGTGGACGGCGCCACCACGAACGGCCGCTCCACGCCGTCGTCGTCGCGCACCGTGAAGCCCCGCGCGCCCGAAATCGTCACCGTGCCGTAGAAGTCCGGCACGTCCTCCGCCACCACCGAGCCCAAGCCTCCGCTTCCGCTCCCGCCGGTGCCTTCCTCCGTGGGAACCGCCGCCCCGGCCTGGAACACCGCGAGCCGCGGCACCATGCCACTCTCCGAGACAGCCCCGTCCCGCGACTGGCACGCGCTGACGCCCAGCACGAGCCCCCCGACGAACAGCCACCTCCCCCATCCCTGGCGCATGGCACCCACCTCTCGTGCGTTGGTGCTCCCAAGATGGGGCGGAAACCCGCACCGACAACCACCCCCGGCAGGGAGGCCCGCCCCAGTGTCACCCGGGCCACGGGGACCGTGACTCCGGGTGGGGGCAGGGGACCGCCGTCAGTCCGGCCCGGACACCAGCCCGTGCTTGCGCAGGAGCTTCCGCAGGTAGACGCGGTCGATGCCCGCTTCTCGCGACGCCTTGGAGACGTTGCCGCCGCACCGCTCGAGCACCGTGCGCAGGTAGTCGCGCTCGAAGCCTTCGATGAGGCGCTCCTTCGCTTCCTTGAAGGGCAGCTCCAGCGCCAGCGACAGCGTGTCCTCCGGATCCAGGTCCGGCGACAGGGCAGGGCGCGCGACCGGCGCGTCCGGCAGCTCCGGCAGCGCGGACTCACCCAGGCTCACCACCCGGTCCACCACGTTGCGCAGCTCCCGCACGTTGCCCGGCCACGGGTACTGGGCCAGCAGGGCGCGCGTCTGGTCCGACAGGGCACTGGGCGGCTTGCCCATCCGCTCCAGCACGGTGTCGATGAGCAGCGGGATGTCCTCCGGCCGCTCGCGCAGGGGCGGCAGCGTCGCGCGCAGCACCGCGAGCCGGTGGAACAGGTCTCCGCGGAAGCGGCCCGTCTTCACCGCGCCCTCCAGGTCCTGGTGCGTGGCCGCCACCACCCGCACGTTCACCGAGCGGTAGTCATTGGCGCCCACCCGCTTCACCTGCCGGCGCTCCAGCGCGCGCAACAGCCGGGGCTGCACCTCCAGCGGGAGCTCTCCGACTTCATCCAGGAAGAGGGTGCCGCCGTGCGCGCGCTCGAAGGCGCCCGCCCGGTCCGCCTGCGCGCCGGTGAAGGCGCCCTTCACGTGGCCGAACAGCTCCGACTCCAACAGCTGCGGCGCCACGCCCGCCAGGTCCACGATGACGAAGGGCCCCTTGGAGCGCCCGCCATGCAGGTGCAGTCCTTCCGCGCACAGCTCCTTGCCGGTGCCCGTCTCGCCCTGGATGAGCACGTCGGACTCGCCCTGGGCCACGCGCTCCAGCAGGGTGAAGACCTCGCGCATCCGGCGGCTCTGGCCCACCAGGTTGCCGAAGCGCTCACGGTTGGAGAGGGGCAGGGTGTGCGCCTTCTCTCCCTCCGGGACGAGCTTCAGCTCCGTGGTGCCCAGCGTGAGCACCGCGCCGGGGCGCACCTCCAGGGTGGTGAAGCGCATGCCCTCGCAGAAGGAGCCGTTGCGCGAGCCCACGTCCACCGCCTGGATGCTGTCCTCGCGCACGTCCAGCAGCAGGTGGCTGCGAGACACCGCCCGGTCCGCGATGATCACATCCGAGCTGGCGTCCGCGCCCACCCGGTAACGCCCGGGCGCCAGCGGGTAGCTCTGGCCCGCGTCCGGGCCGGACAGCACCAACAGCCGCACCCGCACCCGCGCCGAGCGCATCGCCGGCAGGGCGTCCGTGCGTAGCTGCCGGTCCTCCTCCCCGCTGTCGTCCCCGAAGCGCGCCACGGCGCGGACCATAACATACGGAAACGGAAAGGCCCGGCCTCCCCGCACGCACCGACAAAGGTGAGTGCCTGGAAGAGGACGGGCCCGGGAGGAGAGTCCAGGGGACGCGCGGCGGTCAGGCCGGCGGCTTCGCGTGCTTGTAGAAGAGCACCAGCGTGTAGCAGTGGAACTCGTTGTCAGAGGACTGGCACACGACCCGGTCCACGATCTCCAGGTCCGCGTTGCTCTTGATCCAGCGGGTGACGTTCTCACCCAACTCTTCCCGCTCCTTGGCCTTCGTCGCGGAGAAGACCTTCACGCCCGTGAACATCGCCTGCCACTCCTTGTGGGTGGTGAGAAAAGGCTTGACCGGGGGTTATCGCACACGCCGTTTTGGGGTGTCAAAAATGCTGCGCTCCAAAAGACGTGATCCGCGAGGG
>NZ_RAWF01000479.1:0-2912 GCF_003612075.1 Corallococcus sp. CA041A | reverse complement strand
GTGCGCTCGCCGCGCTCCTCGGGGCCCGACAGGTCCAGGGGGGAAGACATGGAAAAAACCTCGTGCGCGGACCCGGATGCCGTGTCCGCTGCCGCCTCGAAGGAGGCCTCTCCGCGCGCGTCGTCTCCGGGCGCGGCTGGCAGCGTTCCGCCAGGGGGCGGGGGATGGGTCGGGTCTCGCGTCATTCGCCTCGGCAGGGCAGCCGTCTAGCACGCATCCTCCCACCCATGGGGGTCGCGCTTAAGGACATTCTTCAGGGACGTTGGGGGTCCACCTGGGGCCCCCTGCTCGCCCGCCGTGCGCCCGCTGCCCGTGGGAGGCGCTTCCACTGGATAACATCCCAATCCGGGCCAGACTCCGTCCGCCACGGGCCCTCAATGCTGGAGGGGCCGGGAAGCAGGCAGGCAGACGGCCGGGCCCGAAGGCCGGGCGCTTCAGGTGGGCGGCTTCAGGGTGCGCCCCTTGTGGGTCCGGGGCAGCGCGTGGGAGATGAGCGACACGTAGTCCACCGCCTGCACGCGCGGTGGGGGGGGCTGCGTGCCCAGCGCGGCCAGACGCTTGCTGAACGCGGCCAGGATGTCCGGCATGGGGCGCATGGCCTTGAGCAGCGCGTTGGGCCCCTCCATCGCCTGGGACAGCGCGATGGCCGCCTGCTGCAGCGGCAGTCCTCGCCTCAGCAGGTCCTGGAACGAGTTCGACAGCGTGATGATGTTGTGCCCCGCCGTCTGCACCATCTCCACGGCGATTTTCAGCACCTGCGGCGCCGTGAGGTGGCCGTCCGCCAGCAGCACCAGCGCCGCCTGGAAGTAGTTGAAGATGGGCACCACGCGCGGGCCATACGGCGTGAAATGCGCGGGCGGCGTCAGCTTGTCCAGGTGGATGAAGATGCGCCGCACCGGGTCCGCGATGGGAATCTTCTTCCACGCCTCCTGCACCCGCGCGACGTCGTCCGGGTACACCCCGCCCGCCTCCAGCACCTGGGACAGCACGCGCTCGTCCACCCGGCCCGCGATGAGGTCCGCGTAGAGCGAATAGATGAACGCGTCGGCTTCCGCGTCGTCGCCGAAGAGCACTTCCTCCGCTTCCACCGGCGCGTGGACGCGGCTCTCCAGGATGGCGGGCAGCTTGTAGCCCACCTGTCCGCGCAGGGCCCGGAAGCGCCCGCGCAGGAGGTTGCCCACGTTGTCCTTGAGGACGAACTCGTCCCACTGGATGCCGTCCAGCTTGAGCTTCTCCTCCAGCACCGCGCGCATCTGCTTGGGGCTGCCGGACACGATGCACAGCCTCGAGTCCCCCTGCTCCGCCAGCTCGCGGATGAGTGCGGACGCGCCCGGGATGGCGACCTTCTCATGGGCCTTCTGGAACGCCGTGCGGAACAGGTCGCGCAGCGATTCGAAGTCCGTCTGGAGGTACGTCTTGTCCAGGTCCCACCGGTAGATGCGGCGCGGGGGGGGCGGGTCGATGCGGTCCGGCAGGCTCACTTCGCCAGGCCCTCCTGGATGGCGGTGCCCAGCTCGTTCGCCACCGCCTTCGCGGCCACCTTGCCCGCGTTCGCGATGGCGCGCGCCTTGGAGCGGCCGTGCGCCTTGATGAAGATGCGGTCGAACCCCAGGATGGGCGCGCCGCCGTACTGCTCCCAGTCCGTGATGTCCTTCAGCCGCTCGATGCCGGACGACAGCATGGCCAGGCCCGCGCGCCAGCGCAGGCTCTCCTTGTAGGCGTACTGGGCCAGCTCCATCACCGTGTCGTGCACGCCCTCCAGCATCTTCAGGCACACGTTGCCCACGAAGCCGTCCGTGACGATGACGTCCACCGTGCCGCGCGGAATGTCGATGCCCTCCACGTTCCCCGTGAAGTTGAGCCCCGCCATCTGCGACAGCCGCTGGTGCGCCTCCACCACGCGCGGCGGGCCCTTCTGGGGCTCGACGCCGTTGGACAGGAGCGCCACCTTGGGCCGCTCGTTGCGGGAGATGATGCGCGCGTAGGCGGAGCCCATGACGGCGAACGCCACCAGGTCCTCCGCGGTGGCCTCCACCGTGGCGCCCACGTCGAGGATGAGGCTGAACGGGTCCTGCTTCGCGCCTCGCACGCCCCGCGTGGGATACACCGTGGCCAGGGCCGCGCGGCGCACGCCGGGAATCAGCTGGAAGTGGCGCTTGCACGCGAGCACGCCCGCGCCCGTGTTGCCCGCGGAGACCAGCGCATGCGCCTCACCCTCCGCCACCAGCCGGGCGGCCACCGCCACGGAGGACTCGGGTTTGCGCGCCAGCGCCTCGCCGGGCTTTTCGTCCATGCCCACGTAGTCGCCCGCGTGGTGCACGGAGATGCGCTCCCCGTTGTGCTTGATGCTCGCCAGGGCCTCGTCGATGACCGGCCGGTCCCCCACGAGCAGCGCGTGGATGTGCGGAGACTCCAGCGAAAGCTGGGCGGCGCCTCGCACCACCTCCAACGGGCCGTGATCGCTCCCCATCACGTCGAACGCGATGGTGATGTGTTGCGGCTTGCCCACCATGGTCCCCATCCTATGAGCTTTGCTCCGCGCCTGCTCCCGACAATCGCACCTGTGTCACCAGCGACAGTGCCAAAAGTCCACCCAGCGCCACCAGCACCGCGCCCGTCCCGTACGGGGCTGTCGGGCCCAGTCGGGTGAAGAGCAGGCCGCCCAGCGCGGGCCCGATGATGCGGCCCAGCGAGCCGGACGCCTGATAGGCCCCTAGCACCGCCCCCTGCTGCTCCATGGGGGCGTGCAGGGACACCAGCGCGGACAGGCACGGCGTCACCAGCGCGGAGCCCACCGCCAACAGGCCCATCACCGGGAAAAGCCACCCGTACGACGGCGCCACGGGCAGCAAGGCCAACCCCACCGCCGTCAGCCCGAAACCCACCACGGCCACCGGGGCCTCCCGCCCTCC
>NZ_RAWF01000478.1:0-3033 GCF_003612075.1 Corallococcus sp. CA041A | reverse complement strand
CCCATGTCCCATGCCCTCCCTTGAGTTGGCCTCAGGTACCGGGCCCTCGCCCCCACCGCCGCCTCCACCGCCCATCACGCGCGCGACGGGAATCACGGTGACCTCCCCCTGCTGGATGGGTTGGCCGAAGACGCTGCGCGCGGAGATGCTGTCGCGGGTCCGGTCGATGAGGTCGATGATGTCCATGGCGGATTCCCCTTCGAATGCTCCCGCCAGAGATAGGCACGGTGGGAGCGCGAGCCATCACACCAAGGCACCAGCCCGGGGCCCGGCTCGCCGCTGAGACGCGCCCCCCATGCGCGTCGAGCGTCCGCAAGAAAGCCCCCGAAGCCACCAAGGTCCGGGAGCCCTGTCGCGAGCGAGAACCGGGCCGGCATATCGTCCGGGTTGAAAGTCCTTGCGCAGTGGAGGGTTTCTTCCGAAGCCTGGCGCCATTCCGGTATGCCCCCCTCCGAAATGTCGTTCCTCCGGTGCAACGGGCGGCGCGATGCCGCCCCACCCCCCTGGAGTGATTCGATGCTTGGACGGACGTGGTCTTCGCGGCGCCGCTGGCTGGGCGCCGCGTCGCTGGTGGTGATGTTGACGAGCGGCGGCTGTGACACCGGCGGGCCCGTGACTGAAACGGAAGCCCCCGAAGCCTCGCTGGCCGTCAGCCTGGGGGACGCCTTCGTGGCGGTGCCCCGGGCCACGAGCACGGAGCAGCGCCAACAGGTGGAACAGCGCCTGTCCGGAATCGTGGAGGACGCGGGCACCCACTTCTACCTGGCCATCAAGCGCAGCGAGCTGAAGCAGAAGTGGTTCCTGTCCGCGTTCCTCAAGCAGCTCCATCCGGGAGGGGTGATCTTCGGCGCTGGCAGGTCCCTGGGCACGCGGGTGGTCTCCTTCCAGGAGCAGAACGGCCGGCTCTTCGTGGTGGATGTGGACGACCGCAAGAAGCTCAGCGACGTGTTCGACCCACAGGTGCTGGTGGAGGCCTACCCCGTCGTCACCGACTACGGCCCCTTCAACCGTCTGCGCAACGCCGACCAGTACGTGCTCATCGACCCGTCGGCGGGGCTCAACCGCTTCGGCGTGATGGGGGACTCGTTGTCCGTCTCCACGCGATTCCAGACGGAGCTGAGCTTCGCGCAGCGCTTCCACCCCATCACCGACGGCATCGCCTTCGAGCAGGTCTTCACGGGCTACTCGGAGGTGTCCGATCCGTTCGCCGCGGACTACCTGGAGCCCAATGGCTACCGCGCCTCCGGCACGCTCGGCCTCGCCCTGCGCCGCTACAAGGAGGGGCCCGGCTACACGCCCACGGCCATGCCCGAGCAGACGCTCTACTTCGCGGGAGCGCCGAGCTTCATCACCAACGCCGGTGGCTGGCAGGACATCCCGGCGATGAAGTGGAACATCCACCCCGGGATGAAGCCCATCTCCTGGTTCATCACCCCCTCCGTGCTCTCGATCCAGGCCGACCCGCGCTTCCAGGACTATGACCTGGTGGGCGCCATCAAGCGCGGCGTGGAGGGTTGGAACCAGGCGTTCGGCTTCAAGGTCCTGGAGGCCACGGTGGGCGGCGCGGGGCTCGACTTCGCGGATGACGACAAGAACGTCCTCATCTTCGACCCGGACGAGGGCGTGCCCTACGCCTTCGCGAACTTCCGCATCAACCCCAACACCAGCGAGCTGCGCGGCGCCAGCGTCTACCTGCCGGCCATGTGGCTGGTGCTCGGGGACGAGACCTTCGAGAGCGACCCCGGTGCGTTCGCCGCCGCACGGGCGCGGACGCTCTCGCCCGTGAGCATGTCCTGGTCCGGGATGAAGGCGGAGCAGCTGTGCGACCTGAACGTCCTCGAGCGCTTCGGCGACCCGGAGGCTGGCCTCGCGTCGTCGCTGACGGCGGTCACTCCGCAGACGAAGAAGCAGAAGGTGGAGGCCTACCTCACGCACGTGGTGTTGCATGAGATTGGCCACACGCTGGGCCTGCGCCACAACTTCGCCGGATCGCTCGCTTACGACGGCACGCCCACGGGCCTGCGCAGCAGCTCCGTGATGGACTACGTCGCGAACGAGGACTCCGTCCTGGACAGCGCGCCGGGCCCCTACGACGTGCAGGCGGTGCGCTACCTCTATGGGCTGGACACCCAGCTGCCCACCTGGGAGTTCTGCACGGATCAAGACCGGTTCACCGACCCGCGCTGTGCCATGTACGACCGCACGAATGACACGTTCAGCTTCACGCTGGCGGACTTCAACGTCTACGCGCAGAGCTTCCTCACCACGGCCTCGGTCACCAACCGGCTCAACCTCACCCTCAGCACCCGCACCAACCAGGTCCTGGGCTTCGTGCGGGCCGGGACGGAGCAGGTGCGGGCGTACCAGGACATCCTGGCCCAGGTGCGGCCGCCGCTCGTCGTGCCTCCGGGCGCGCCCGCGGTCTACGCCTCCCGCGCGGATGAGCTCGCCCGCCGCGTCCTCACGCGCCTCTACCTGGACCCGGTGTCGTCGCGCGGCGGCATCTTCACCGCGAATGCGCCCACCACGCCGCAGTTCACGGCGCCGGTGATGGCGGACGTGCGCGGCATCCTGCTCAACGTGGACGGCGTGCGCGGCTACGCGGCCCGCCGCGCCATGGTGGACATCCTGAAGCAATTCCAGACACTGCCCGCGTACTCGGCGCTGCGCGAGGCCCGCGACACGCTCACCGCGCAGCTCCCGTCGCTCACGGGGGAGGAGCGGTTGCAGTCCGAGGATCTGCTGGCGCGCGTCTCCAGCGCGCTCTCGCCCTACTACCACTGACGCGAAGCCTGGTTGCTGGAGCCCTCGGCGAGGGTGATGCCACACCCTCAGTGGACCCGGAACGTCGGCGCCGTCAATCAGCAACGGGCTGGTGAGCTGGGGCTCCAGGACTGGAATCAAGCGCGGTACCGAGCGGAGTGCCTTCACGACGTGGGTAGAGGGGCGGCCCTGGACGTGCCCCAACATGGGACCTGGCTGTTTGATAGCCTCCTGCCCCATGCCGCCCTCTCCCCCCGTCCTACCTGCCCC
>NZ_RAWF01000477.1:0-3068 GCF_003612075.1 Corallococcus sp. CA041A | reverse complement strand
CGCCGTACCAGCCCGGTCCCCAGCCGCCGCGCCAGGGCCCGTAGCCGTAGCCGCCGCCCGCCCACGCCCTGCCCCCGGGGTACATCACCGGGCTGATGCGCGCGGGCGCCTCCGTCTCATTCGAGGACGTGGCCTGCCGCAGTGACAGGGGCGGCAGCGCGCTGTAGCGGAAGCGCGTCTCCTGGCCCACCAGCGCGAAGTCCTTGTACTGGAGGCGGATCGGGCGGTCCCCATTGTTCTCCAGCCGGACGTAGACAGGGGTGACCCGGCGCTCCAGGTCGGACGGTGAGCCCTTCCAGGCCGAGCCGTCCGCCGTGAGCCGCACGCCCTCCTGCTCCTTGATGGCGCTGCTCTTGCCGCCCTGGAGGACTCCCGCTTCCGGCACGGGCCGCAGCTTCGTCTCCGCCGCGCAGCCCGCCATCAGCATCAACCCCAGGGCCCCCACTCCCAATGCTTCACGCATCGTATGCCTCCTCGTACTTCAAGGTAGGGCGTGCGGCGTTCAGGGGATGACATGCCTCGTGCTCCCACCCGGAGGGGGGGCCGGCGGCCGGGGACTCTACGGCTGGGGCGTCACCGGCTCGGCGGCGGTGGCGGGCCAGGAGGGCGCGTTGACGAACTCCCAGTCCTGATGGCGCGCCCAGGTCTCGAAGGTCTGCCAGCCCACGCGCAGGTGGCTGTTGCGCAGCGTGAGGATGTCCGCGTGGTAGCCCACCCGGTCCAGCCACTCGAACATGGCCGCCAGGTCCTCGCTCTGCTGTTGGAGTTGAGCCAGGGGAATCTGTTCGAAGTGGATGCGGTGGCCGCTCACCATGGAGAGCAGCGCGGCGGCCTGCTGGCCCGTCACCTCGTCGGAGGCAACTTCGATGCGCTCGCCGATGAAGCGCTCCGGGTCTCCCAGCACGTGCATCGCGAAGCCGGCCAGGTCCTCCACCGCGACCATCTGGAGGCCGCGCGTCGCGGGCAGCCCCAGGGCCAGCTTCCCCTCCGCCAGCATGTCGCGCGTGGGCCGCTGGAGGAGGTTCTCCATGAAGAAGGTGGGGCCCAGGATGGTGAAGGGCATGTCGCGCCGCCGCAGGTACAGCTCCACGGCGTGCTTGCTGTCGAAGTGCGGGATGCCGGTGAGCTCCGACGCGCCCGCCACGGACGAGTACACGAAGTGCCGCACGCTGGCGCGCTTCGCCGCGTCCGCCAGGTTCTTGCCGTGCTGGACCTCCGCGTCCACGCCGCCCGCGCCGAAGGGCGTGGCCATGGCGTAGACGGCGTCCACGCCGCGCATGGCGCTCTCCAGCGAGACGGGGTCGTCGAAGTCGCCCTGGGCCAGGGTGACGCCGGGCCTGCGCAGGGCGCGGGCGGCCGGAGCGTCCGCGTCCCGCACCAGCGCCACCACGTGGTGCCCCCGGTCGGCGAGCTTGCGGAGGACGGCACCGCCCTGCTGGCCGGTGGCGCCAGTGACGAGCACGGTGATGGAGAAATCCACGGGCATGGCTTCAGACCTCCGGACGCGACGTGTCACGGAAAGCTGGAGACGCTCCCTTCCATTGGCGAGGTCTGGAAGCCGCAGTGTCCTCCCCCGAGCACAGGCTCCCGAGGCAGGCAGGCGACCGGAAGGGAGGGACAGGCGGCATGGCATCCTCCCGGCCCCATGAGCAAGCGTGACACGCCCCCGTCCTCCGAGCTGGTCTCCGCCGCACAGTCGCTCGACGCAGAGCTGCTGCGCTTCGAGGCGCTGTCGGAGCAGCTGAAGGAGGCGCCCCTGACATCGGAGAAGCACCTGGAGCGCGCGTCGAAGACGCTCAAGGAACTGGCGGACCTGGACGACGCGCTGCGGATGCGCGTGGGCGCGCTGGTGCAGGCCATCACCGGGGTGCGCAACCGGCAGCAGGCGCAGGCGGACGCGGTCAACGTGTGCGCGCAGGAGCTGCAGCAGCGCACGGAGGTGTTCAAGGAGCTGCTCACGCGCTACGGGGCGCTGGGGCAGAGCGCGGCGGACCTCAACGGGCGCATGCAGGAGTTCGCGGCGCTGCGCCAGCAGGCCACGCGCACGGCGGAGGAGGACGCGCGGCTCACGGAGGTCTTCACCGCGCTCCAGGCGCGCATGGCGGAGGTGGCGGACGACGCGGCCACGCTGACTCTCGCGGCGGAGGAGGCGAAGTTCACCGACATCGGCCGGCAGGCGGATTCGCTGCGACAGCAGCTGCTCTCCGCGCGCAACAAGCTGGGCCTGTTGCACCAGAGCCTGTCGAAGTGAGGGTGTTTCAGCTGAGGTAGGTGGGCTCGAAGTCGTCCGGGCTGTCGATGGGGCGGCGTCCGGAGAAGCCGGCCTTCAAGTCATGCCAGTGCGCCACGGCGTTCTCGCCGTAGCGCCAGCAGAGGTACACGGGCTCCTCGCCGCGCCGCGCGTGGAAGTCCACCAGGCCGTCCGCGCCCTTTATCTCCAGGCCCATCTCCTGGAGCGGGCCCAGCTCACCGCGGATGCGCTCCAGCAGCTCGTCGCGCTCCTCTCGGAAGGAGCGCACCTCGAGGGTGTCGGGCGGAGCCTCCGGGCCGTCCAGCACCTCCGCCAGCTTCTGCACGCGCTCCACCCAGGGGCGCACGCGCCCGAAGGTCTTCGTCAGCAACGGCACCAGCCGGCTGGCCTCTTCCACGCTGAAAAAGCGCATCGAGGGGACAGCATGCAGTGAGAGCCCTCCGCAGGCCACTCCCTTCGGGGTGGGGGCGAGAGGGTGTGTCACGGCGGCCGTGACATGTCTGAAACATGGCAGCGGGTGGGACGGGCGGTCACCCGCGCCGGAGCGATGACAGGTTTTCCAGGAGCCAGCGCCAGGCGGCTTCGCGCAAGGGGAAGGCGGCCTCGCGCGCGAGGAAGGCGGGGGTGTGTTCCGCGGCGCAGCGGCCAGCGTCGTCGTGGGCGTCGGGGCCGGCGTCGGTGGCGGCGAGGTCCGCGTGCAGCAGGGCGTGGAAGACGATGAAGTCCACGACGAAGGCGGGCACGGAGGGGCGGTCCAGCGCGGGGTGGACGCGCACCTCGCGCAGGCGAGCGTCGTAGCCGCCCAGGTGGATGGTGC
>NZ_RAWF01000476.1:0-3086 GCF_003612075.1 Corallococcus sp. CA041A | reverse complement strand
GACGGGGTGGTGGCCTACGCGGTGGTGCAGCGCACGCGAGAGCTGGGCATCCGCATGGCATTGGGGGCGAGGGCGGGCCAGCTGATGGGCATGGTGTTGAGCCACTACCTGCGGCTCACTGCGGTGGGGCTGGTGTTGGGGCTGGGACTCGCATGGGGAGCCAGCCGCGCGCTGTCGCACCTGCTCAACGGAGTGCGGCCCACGGATCCGCTCACGTATGGATTGGTGGTGGCGGTGCTCGGCGCGATGGCGTTCCTCGCGGCGCTGTTGCCAGCACGAAGGGCCGCGCACGTGCCCCCGGCGGTCGTGCTCCGGGCGGATTGAGCCCCGGCCTATCGCTTGGGGTGAGACTGCACAGGCTTCGGACAACCCGCTATCCTGCGGAACGATGGCCGCTCCGCCGGAGTCCCGGGTCCCGACAGGTCATCCAGGGAGTGTTTCGGGAATGCGCACCGCGACGCGCCAGACCTGCGCCTTCATGTTCGTGTTGCTCATGGCCTGTGCGGGCCCCCGCCTCTACTACCTGCGATCAGAACTTCCCATTCTGGAAGGGCGGTTCGACCTCGCGGTGGCCCCAGGTCCCTGGCCACACAAGGACGTCCCGGCCGTCGTATCGGACACCGACACGATTCCGGATGACCTGGTGCTGCCGACGCTCCGGGCATTGATGAGCCTGCCGGGTGCGGCGGATGCCTGCGACCCGAACACCGGTGGTCCACGACCGGATGCATCTGAATACTGCGTCGCCCTCTATAAAACGCCGCAGGACTGGCGTGTTTCATGGCCCATCCGCAACCTCATGAAGGAACGCAGCTCGTGCCAGCCTCCTTTCGGTGGCGTCGACGATGAATCCTTTGGTCGGAACCTGCCCATCATCGGCTTCGCGCACAATCACCCGTGCGCGACGAGCATGAGCAGTGACGATCTGACCCGATTCCCCGCGATGAAGATGGAGGACGGGCTGTGGACGATGGTGGCCTATGCCGCAAGCCCTGATGGACGGCTGGCGCGTGACTCGAGGAACCGGTTGATTCCCGCATGGGCCTGGCTCGCCACGGGACACAAGGACGAACCTCGCTTCTACAAGTGGAACCCCGCGGGAGAGGTCTTCCAATGGAATGAGGACAAGGCGCTTTGGGAGTTCCAGGCGAACTGTCATCCACAAGAGGCTTCTGGCATGCGCAGCCCCCGCATGCTGCTACCTCGCTGCTCACCCGAGTTGAAGTGGTAGAAGGGCCCTGGAGCCTGTCCCCATGATGAACCTCCCTCATCACGTCCTTCTCCTCACGCTCCTGCTGGACGGAGGCACGCCTCCCGCCTCTTCTGGCACAGCCGCGAGGGACGGGGGCAGCGTCGTGTCTCCGCCCGTGGTGACGAATGCCGACGGCGGTACCACGCCCCGCGCCCCCCTCGTCGCGGAGGGGATTGAATGGCCTGACGACCTGCGGCCCCTGGCAACGCTGGACGGACCGGCGGTTCTCGCCGCCCATGCGGCCTTGCAGCGGCTGCTGGCAGGTTTTCCCAAGGAGTATGCGAAGGACTGCTCATATACCGCCAAGGCCATGGAGGTCTCCGTGGCCCAACACGGCGGGATGTACTTCGTGGAGATCAAGCGAAACGTCGCGAAGTGTGGCTGGGCAGCACCTGGATTCAATCCCTCCGCGCACTGGTACGAATTGTATGCCGTGTCGGCGGACGGGAAGGTCCTGGCGCGCTATCCCTATCATCCCTGAAGGCGCCCCTCCGGCGTGACCTGTGAAACAACACATCTCCGCGTCATTCCATGCGCGCTTCGCTCCGGCATCCCGCCCTGCCCCCGCGCGCAGTGAACGTCAGGGAACGATGCGCTTGAAGTAGAGGACCGTGGGGTGCAGCTCACCATCGGTGTGCCGCGCCCAGTCGGGAATCTCGCCGGCGCGCTGCCACTGGAAGTGCTGGTAGACGGACTCCGCCTTCGAGCCCGCCAGCGTGTCGAGCACCAGCAGCGTGCGCCCCGCGCCCCGCGCGTACTGTTCAATCTCCTGAAGCAGCAGCGACGCGAGCCCCTGTCCGCGGGCCCGCGAATGCACGAGCAGCTTCTGCACCTCCGCGCGGTGCAGCCCGTTGGGGCGCAGCGAGGGCGCGAGTTGCACGGTGCCGTCGATGCGACCGTCCACCTCCGCGACCCAGAGCACCAGCCCCGGCCCCAGCGCCGCGAGCACGCCCCGCCAGTACTCCACCGCCGCGTCCCGAGAGAGCGGCGGCAGGAAGCCCACCGACGCGCCTCCGTCGACGGAGTCGATGAGCACTTCGGCCAACGCCTCCCGCTCCTCGGGGGTCGCCTGTTCGAGTCTCCGGATGGAAATCATCCCCACCAGTCTAGCGGCTCACGGCGTGGCGGGCTTCGGAGGCTTCGGCGCGGGGGTGACGCGGGCGCCGGTACAGCGCAGCAGTTCGTCCATGAGCAGGCGGCGGCCCCGCTCCGGCCGCTCCAGGTGCACGAAGTGCGTCGCGCCCGGGAGCACCACGGCCTTCACGCTGGCCGCGTGGTTCAGGTGCTCCTGGAGGCGCGTGACGTCCTCCGGCCTGCTCCAGAAGTCGTTCTCCGCGCGCAGGATGAGCACCTTCGCGGTGATGGACGCTCCGTCCCACAGCTGCCGGCCCGTGGCCAGATAGAAGCTGTCCTCCAGCGCCCCGGATGGCGCCCGGAACGCGAACGGAGTGCGTGACGGCCCCAGCGGATCACTCGTGACCGCCTCGCGCTGGAACGACGCCGCCACTTCCGGGTCCCGCCACTTCACCCGCTCCTCTTCCGCCTCGGGCAACTGCCGGTCCCACACGGCCATCAGCGACGCACCCGTGTTCCACCGGTAGGCGCCAATGCCCTCCGCGTTGAAGTGCCCCGGCCGCTTCGGGTCCTCGAAGTCCGTGCCCTTCCCCAACAGCTTGTGCTCCGCGCTGCCCGCGTACAGCGCGTTGAGCATCACCAGGTGGCTGACGTTGTCCGGGTGGAGGCTGGCGTACATGCCCGCCCAGTGCCCTCCCGTGGCCCAGCCCACCAACCCCACGCGGCGCTGCCCCGTGCGCGCCTTCACCCAGCCCACCAC
>NZ_RAWF01000475.1:0-3099 GCF_003612075.1 Corallococcus sp. CA041A | reverse complement strand
GCCGTGCCCGGTCTGTCCGCGGTGCCCGCCCCCCAGCCCGAGCCGTCCATCCGGTGGTTGGTGGGTCTGCTGCTCGTAGCGGCGCTGCTCCCCCGGTTGGGGGTGTTCTTCATCAACGAAAACCTCTTCGGTGACGCGGTGGTGCGCACGGAGCTGGCGGAGCGGTGGCTGGCCGACCCCCACGTCATCACGTCCTACAAGGACGGCACGTATCAGTTCGGCCCCCTGCACCTGTACCTGGTGGGCGCGGTGCTGTCGGTGTTCGAGCGCGACGTGGCGGGCCGGCTGGTGAGCCTGTTGTTCGGAGTGGCGTCGGTGGTGCCGCTGTTCGCGCTGACGCGGCGGCTGTTCGGCTGGCGCGCGGGCGTGGCGGCGGGGCTGGCCTTCAGCGCGTGGGGCATGCATCTGCAGTTCTCCACCACCGCGGGCAGCGAGTCGGTGTCGCTCTTCTTCATGCTGGCGGTGTTCGCGCTGGTGGCGGAAGGGGTGGAGGAGAACCGCTTCCAGCCGCTGTTCTGGGGCGCGGTGCTGCTCAACTTCGCGTGCGCGCTTCGCTACGACGCGTGGCTGTACATCCCGCTCATCACGGTGGCGCTGGTGTTCAGCAGCGAGGACCGGGTGGCGTCCCTGACGCGCGCGGTGGGCTTTGGGCTGGTGTGCCTGCCGTTCCCGCTGTTGTGGATGCAGGGCAACGAGCTGGCGCACGGCGACCCGTTCTTCCCCATCAAGGCGGTGGAGGACTTCCACAGGCAGTGGGTGGCCGACTCGGGTGGTGCGGGGGGCGCGCTGGGCTGGCGGTTGCAGCAGCTGGGGTTCTGGCCCGCGGTGGCGCTCTTCACGCTGACGCCCGGCGTGGCGCTCCTGGGCGGGGTGGGCATGGTGCGCGCGTGGAAGAAGCACCCGGAGACGCGCTGGCTGGTGGTGATGGCGGTGGTGCCCGCGCTGTACTTCACCCTGCGCGCGGCGGTGCTGCTGAGCTTCGTGCCCCTGGCGCGCTTCACGGTGACGCAGCTGGTGCTCCTGCCAGTGTTCATGGCGCCGGGCCTGGCGGCATTGGTGGGCAACAAGGGGCCCTTCGCGCGCCGCGCGGTGGTGGGCGTGAGCGCGGTGCTGGCGGTGGTGATGCCGGTGGCGCTGGGCATCTACACGTTCCGCACCGAGGGCGGGCTGCACGACTCGCTGCGCCCGGTGAGCCCCACGTCCACGAACCCCGTGGCGGTGATGCAGGTGGCGCGCTTCCTCAAGGAGGAGGTGGCGGCGAAGGGCGGCGCGGCGGCCATCGACGATGACCCGAGCTACATGGACCTGCAGGTGGCCTTCTTCTCCACGCTGCCGGAGATGCGCATGGCGCGCGTGCGCTGGGACACCTTCCGCCAGCGCCTGGCTGACGCGCGGCCGGACGTGCTGGTGCGCTTCGACGGCGGCAAGCTGGTGAAGGACCCGGGCGTGAAGCTGGACGGGCGCACGCTGACGCTCGACGGCGTGGCGTACCAGGAGCAGGACGGCTTCTCCGCGCCGCTGCACGTGTACCGGCGCCAGCCGTAGTTCGTCAGCGATTCCCGGAGGTGCTGCTCAGCCCTCCGGGTTGTAGTTGTCGTCGTAGCCGTCGTCGTCCTTGGGGCGGTGCGCGTCCAGCCAGCCCTGCAGGATGAACTGCGCGGCGAGCTGATCAATGACCTCCCGCCGCTTCTCCCGGCGCACGTCCGCCTCCAACAGGGTGCGCTGGGCGGCCACGGTGGACAGCCGCTCGTCCCACAGCTCCACGGGCAGTCCTGTCGCGCTCTCCAGCACCTGCGCGAACTTGCGCGAGGCCTCCGCGCGGGGGCCCTCCGTGCCGTTCATGTTGAGGGGCAGTCCCAGGACGAAGCGCGTCACCTCGTGTTCCTTCACGAGCCGGGACAGCTCCGCCAGGTCCCCCTTGAGTGACGTGCGCCGCACGGTGGTGACCGTCTGGGCGGTGAGCCCCAGTCCATCCGAGACGGCCACCCCGATGGTCTTGGTGCCGTAGTCGAGCCCGAAGGTGCGCATGGGCGCGGGACTCTAGCCGCAATCCTCCGCCGCGGACCGACCCGTCCGTGGGTGGGGACGCGGCTGGCGGCCCCCTCGGGCCAACCCCGCGTTTCGACTCGCCCCGCGAGCCGGACTGCCCGGCACCGCCGCTGCAATGCCTGTCCGCGTCCGAAGAGACGGCGCGCGGCACCTGGCAGCACCCACTTCAACCCGTCGCGCGGGAGTATCGATGCTCGACATCCTGAAAGGCGTGGCGAACCTGCTGGGCGGTCCCATGGCCGCCGTGACCGACCTGGCGGGGGACGCCCTGGGGCTTCCGCCCGTCCTCACGAACTCCATCAAGACTGCCGCGGGGGTGATGACCGGCAACGTGATGATGGCGGCCAGCGGCGCGTTGGGCGTGGCGGATGAGCTGAAGAAGAACCCATCCGCGAAGACGGAGTACTGCGCGCCCCAGAACGCGGCGAAGGCGGGCGCGGGCTACGCGAGCTCCGCTTCGTCCGGCGCTTCGCAGGCGGGAGGCACCTCCGGAAGCCGCAGCCCGCTGGACCCCAAGCTGCTGGACTACGCGGACTCGCTGCGCACCCTGGAGGCGAACTTCGGCTACCTGGACCTGCTGGACGGCAAGAAGGACGGCTCGCTGTCGCACGCGGACCTCCAGCGCATCTCCCAGGACAAGAACGTGTCGCCGTCGCTCCGGGACGCGGCGAAGTTCCTCGTCGACAACCGCGGCTTCTTCGAACAGGTCGATACGGCGAAGAAGAACCTCCTGATGCTGAAGCTGCCGGGCCTGAACGATGACCGCATCGAGCTGGTGGGGCTCCAGCAGGAGTCCAAGCGGCTGGCCGGCGAGTTCGCGAAGTACGGACGCCCGGAGCGGCCGGGCCGCCCGTCTCCTTCGCCTTCGGACTGCGCGCCTCCGCCTTCGGACTGCGCGCCGCCCACCACCGGCGGTGGCTCCCGGCCGGGCAGCGGGGCAGGGCGGCCGGGCACTGGCGGCACGGGGCGGCCGGGCAGCGGCACGGGAAGCACGGACGGTGGCGTGTCGGGCCGGCCGGGCCAGGGCGGCGGAAGCACAGGGGGCACGGG
>NZ_RAWF01000474.1:0-3102 GCF_003612075.1 Corallococcus sp. CA041A | reverse complement strand
GGGGCTGGGGGTGCTGGCGCTGGCGCTGTACTTCCTCCTGCCCTTCGACATCCGGGGGTACGTCTACTACCTCAACACGCGCTACGCGCACCTGGCCGCGGCGCTGCTGGTGGCGAGCATGCCGGCCGCGCGCGCGGACTGGCGGCGGCCGTTGGGGCTCGCGGCGGCGGGGAGCGCGTTGCTGCTGGCCTTCGTGATGGGGCGCGGCTTCCAGAACTTCTCCCAGGAGGCCCGCGAGTTGGAGGCGCTGTCCGGCCTGGCCGCGAACCGGCCGAAGGTGATGGGGCTGGTGTTCGACCCGCGCTCCAGCGTGGTGCGCTTCCCCGTCTTCATCCACGCCGCGGCGGTGGTGGCGCGCGAGCGCGGCGGGGTGCCCAACTTCACCTTCGCCACCACGCCCCACTCGCCCCTGCGCTACCGGGGGGAGGTGCCGCCCACCTTCCCGTCCGAGTGGCGGCCGCAGGAGATGAACCAAGCGACGCAGGGCACCTGGTACGACCACTTCCTGGTGCGCGGGGTGCATCCGTCGCGCGTCTTCGGCGCCCAGCTCCAGTCGGAACTGGTCATCGTGGGACAGAGTGGAGGGAGCTGGCTGGTGCGGCGGCGGTAGCGCGTGAAGTAGAAACCCGGCGCATGAGCCCTGCCTCCACCGAGCCCCGTCCCCTGCTGGATGCGTTGCGCGCCGGCACACCCCTGCCCGCCTTCCCGGAGGCGGACGTCGCCCAGGCCCGGAAGCTCGCGGACGAAGTGGGCTCCGCGACACCCGCGGCCGTGGAGGCCCTGCCCGAGGCCCTGGCGGGCGCGGTGCTGGAGGCCGCCGTGCTGGCGGGCCAGGTGGCGCTGCCGGAGGCCCTGTCCGCTTCGTCGGTGAAGCCGCTGGCCAAGGCCGCGAAGAAGGCGCTCTATCGGCTGCGCTCGCGCGGCGTCACCCCGGCGGAAGCCCCCAGGGAGGCGCCCATGACTCCGGCCCCGGAGACGCTGCCCACGCTGGTGACGGTGGTGTCGTCGGCGGGGCAGTACGGCCTGCTGCTCACGCGCGTGGTGCGCGGCGGCGTGGAGCTGCTCCAGGTCATCGCGTCGGATGAGCAGGGCGTGCTGGAGCTCAACCGCACCGAGCAGAGCCGCGGGGACATCCGCCGCATCCTCAAGCACGGGCTGAAGAACGGCTTCGGCATGGAGGTCTCCCGCGATGAGGGGGCCCGGCTGCTCGCCGAGGCCGCGGCCCTCAACCTGAGCACCCGCACGCCCTTCCCGCCGGACCTGGAGGCCGCGCTGCGCCACCACGGAGTGCAGCCCATCCACGTGCCCGAGCCCCTCCCCGCCCCCGAGCCCGACGACGTGCGCCATGCCCTGGAGGGCGATCAGCTCCACGCGACGCCGGAGATCGCCGAGTGGATGCCGCCCGACGCGGAGATGCGGGGCCTGATGGAGCAGGTGCAGGCGCTGGCGTCGAGCCCGCTGGCGTTGAGCGGGGCCCAGCGCCAGGAACAGGTGCGGCAGCGGGTGCTGGACGCGGCGAGGGCCTACTTCACCCCGGAGGTGCGCCAGCGCTACGCGCGCCGCCTGTGGCGCATGGCGGCCTTCTTCGACGCGACCGGGCGGGCCCTCCAGGCGTCCATCGCCCGGGGCGAGGCGCGGCGCCTCTTCCACGGACTCGACGAGCCCTTCTCGCTCTTCGCGGAGACGCTCTTCGCCAAGGTCGTGGTCCTGGCCGCGGCGGGTGCCCAGGCCCAGGCGGCGCAGGGCGCCACGGCCCCTGAAGCGCTTCCTGCCGCCCCCACGGGCGAGCGGCGCAGCCCCGGAGGCCTCATCCTGCCCTGACGGCGCCCCTGAGCCTTCAGGAGCCGCCGTCAGCAGGGCCCGCGTCCCGGACGCCTCGAAGGCGCCCCGGGAGCGGGCCCGCTTGCATCAGAGCTGCTCCGTGCGGGCGCACAGGAGCAGGTCCAGGTTCTCGTGCTCCCAGGCGAGCGCCCGTTGGTAGTCGTGGAAGCGCTTCTCGTGCTCCATCAACTCCGGCGGGTGGATGCAGCGCCGGCCGTCCTCGCCCCGGCGGGCGCGGTAGACGTGGTGCAGCATCTCGTGGAAGACGATCCACTCCACGAAGTACCGGGGCACCAGCGGCTGATCCAACGCAGGGTGGATGCGGATGACCTTCGAGTCCGCCGAGTACGAGCCCATCTTGATGCTCTTGCGAGGCCCCTTCACCCGGGGCGCCGGCCCATAGGTGATGGCCGCGTCGATGCGGCTCTGGAAGTAGCGCTCGTTGAGCCGCTCATAGATGCGGGTCAGGTCGTGGTAGCGCCCCACCGGGGACAGCCGCAACCGCTTGCGCATCTGCGCCGGGGACAGCCGGCGGATGAAGATGCGGTTGCGCTCGATGTAGCGGTCCAGGAGCGCGCTGGCGTCCGGGTCCCCCTTGCGCACGAAGCTCGCGAGCGCCTGGAGCACTTCGTCCGGTGCGGCCAGGAACATGTGGTGCAGCCTCAACCGCCACAGCGCCCGCTGGCGTTGGAACGTCAGCATCGTGTGGGTGTTGTCGTGGATCTCCACCGCAACCTTCCCCCGCAGCCGCGTGCGCAACCGGCGCTCCAACACGCGTCGCCACACCTTCACCAGTCGGTTGGGCTCTGGGGCGACCGGGAGCTGCCGGGCCACCCTCCCCGCGGGGTAGGTCCTCTGTCGGATGATGTTCTTCTGCTTCTTCGCGCGAGCCATAGAGGGGCCGGAGTCTACGGACCCCTCTGACATGTGTAAACGCGCCCGCTTGGTGGAAAACCAAGGAATTCCAACGACTTAAGGGCACTCAAGCGTACCCGGTCCTACGTGTCCTCCGGGGGGTGCGGATGCCGCATACGCGTAAGTCGCCGTGCCAATTAGCGTCGCCTGCGGCATGGGACCCGGAGCGTCTGGAGTTCCCCGGTTACAGGTCGGACGTTGTAGGTCTCGATGCCCCGAGGTGCACGCCGTCCCGGGCAGGTGTACTGGACGCGGAGCGGGCCGGGAGCCAGGGCGACCACCTGGTTGATGGGCAGCTTTCCGCCCCCCGGCCGGCCAAGCACGGTGCGCACCGGGGCCTCGAAGCGGACCTCCACGGTGGCGGGG
>NZ_RAWF01000473.1:0-3128 GCF_003612075.1 Corallococcus sp. CA041A | reverse complement strand
CTTCGAGGCGCTCAACGGCAAGCAGCACGGCGGCAAGACGCTGCGCGGCTTGCTCTTCTCCACGCGCAGCGTCTTGCCGCCGTGCTGCTTGCCGTTGAGCGCCTCGAAGCCCGCGGAGTCCTCCTCCGCCACGAAGACGTACGCGAACGTGGGGCGCAACTCCGCGCGCACCATCTTGCCCAGCGGCGCGCCCGCGTCCTCCATGGCCGTGGCGATGCTGCCCGGCCCCAGGCCGTCCGCGGTGCCCAGGTTCACCCAGAGCTTCGTCTCGCCCGGGCCCGCCTCCAGCGCGGCGGAACCGGCACCCCGGCGCTCACCCCGGTCCTCGCGGCGCGGCTCGTCGCGGCGCGGACGGCGTTCGCGGTCCGGGTGCTCGTCGCGGCGCGGACGCTCGGTGCGCTCGCCGCGCTCCTCTCGGCGGGGACGCTCGCGGTCGCGCTCACGGTCGCGGTCCTTGCCCCGGCGCTCCAGCGGCTTCTTCTCCACCGGCTCGCGCTTCTCCGTCTCACCGGCGGCCTGCGCCTTCTCCATGCGCAGGTGGCTGAAGTAGTACTTGATGAGGAAGGCGATGAGGTCGTCCGCGTCCGGGCGCTGCTTGAGCTGCGTGGCCAGGGGCAGGAAGCCCTCGAAGATGCTGCTGCCCATGCCCTCGCGCAGCTCACGCAGGTGGCGCTCGGTCCACAGGTGCATGGCCTCTTCGGGCGCGGGCATCTCACGCATCTCGAACTTGATGCCGAACTTCTTCTCCAGCACGGTGAACGTCGCCAGCTCGCGCCCGGAGAAGAGGTTGATGGCCGTGCCCTTGTTGCCGATGCGGCCCGTGCGGCCCACGCGGTGCAGGTAGACGGCGGGGTCCTCCGGCAGGGAGTAGTTGATGACGTACTCCAGCCCGGAGATGTCGATGCCGCGCGCCGCGATGTCCGTGGCGACCATGAAGGCCACCTCGCCGCGCTTCACCTTGCCCATCACCCGCTCGCGCTCCTTCTGCGGCAGGTCTCCGTTGAGCAATTCCGCGTCGAAGCCGTTGCGGTTGAGCACCGCGGTCACCAGCGCCGTGTCATCCCGCGTGTTGCAGAAGATGATGGCGTTGGAGGGCTCCTCCTTCTCCAGGATGTAGATGAGGTTGCGCGGCTTGGGGAACTGATCCGACACGTCGTAGCGGATGTGGTGGATGTGCTCCACCGTGAAGACGTCGCCGGACAGCAGCAGCGTCTCCGCGTTCGTCGTGTAGCGCGCGATGAGGTTCTGGATGTCCGTGGGGACGGTGGCGCTGAAGAGCAGCACCTGGCGCGTCTTCGGAAGACGGTCGAGGATGCGGGTGACCTCCTCGTAGAAGCCCTGGTTCAGCATCTCGTCGGCTTCGTCGAGGATGGCGTGGTCGCAGCCGTCCAGCTTGAGGTTGCCGCGGTTGATGTGGTCGAAGACGCGGCCGGGGGTGCCCACGATGATGGGCGTGCCCTCTTCCAGCGCGTCCTCCTGCTGCTTCATGGAGGCGCCGCCGTAGATGGCCGCCACCTTCACGCCCTTGTACTTGGCCAGCGTGGTCAGCTCCTCCGCCACCTGGAGCGCCAGCTCGCGCGTGGGGCAGAGGATGAGGGCGCGCACGCGCTTCTCGTCCGCGGGAATCTTCTCCAGCAGGGGCAGGCCGAAGGCGGCCGTCTTGCCCGTGCCCGTCTTGCTGCGGACGATGAGGTCCTTGCCCGCCATCGCGGGGCCAAAGGCCTTGGCCTGTACGGGGGTGGGGCTGGTGTAGCCGCGCTCCGCCAGCGCGCGGCGGAGGGGCTCGGAGAGGTTCATTTCTTCGAAGCTGATGTCCGCGATGTACTCGCCGGGACGCGTCGTGGCTTCGTCAGGCGCCGGGGCTCCCGGCGTGGGCTCTTGGATGTCGCTCATCGGGCATGGGCATAGCCCCTGCATTACCCTCTGGCAACAATCGCGGCACTTTGGGGTATGGAGCGCGCATGGCGAATGGGAGGAAGAGAACCAATGGTCCGGCCGCCCCCCGGCCCCGCGCGAAGCGCCCCGCGGCCTCCGCCCGCCCGGGGACCGCCCGGCAGACAACTCCGGAAAACCCGCAAGCTCTGGACGAAGAAGTCGAGGAGACCGTCCAGGACCCGGACGCCCTGGAGCCGGACCTGACGGAATTGAACGAAGCGGAGGCGGAAATCGAGGAGTCCCCGGCTCCCGCCCGCGCCGCCCGGCCCGCGGCCCTGGTGCGCGCGGAGAGCAGCAGCGCCCTCACCAACCGGGACCCGCTCCAGGCCTACATGGCCGAGGTGACGAAGCACCCCCTGCTCACCCGGGAGGAGGAGCACCAGCTGGCCAAGGAGTACCAGGCCTCGGGGAACGTGCGGGCGGCCTACCGCCTGGTGGCCTCCAACCTGAGACTCGTGGTGAAGCTGGCCCACGAGTACCACCGCAACCCCCTGTCCCTGCTGGACCTGGTGCAGGAGGGCAACATCGGGTTGATGCAGGCAGTGAAGAAGTACGATCCGGACCGGGGTGTGAAGCTCAGCTCCTACGCCGCCTGGTGGATCCGCGCGTACATCCTTCGCTACATCATGGACAACTGGAAGATGGTGAAGCTGGGGACCACCGAGGCCCAGCGGAAGCTCTTCTTCAAGCTGCGCCAGGAGCAGGAGAAGCTCATCTCCCAGGGCTTCGAGGCCAGCCCGCGCCTGTTGGCGGAGCGCCTCAACGTCACCGAGCAGGACGTGGTGGAGATGGACCAGCGGCTGGGGCACGACGAGGTGTCCATCGACGCGCCGCTGGGCAACGACGGGGACTCGGGCTCCACCCGGGCGGACCGCTACCTGCCGTCCAGCGCGGTGCCCGCAGACGAGCGCCTGGGCAGCGAGCAGCTCAAGGCCCTCTTCCGGGAGAACCTGGCCGCCTTCGCCCAGACGCTGGAGGGCAAGGAGCGCTACATCTTCGAGCACCGCCTCACCGCGGACGAGCCGCTCACGCTCCAGGACATTGGCGACAAGTACGGCGTCAGCCGCGAGCGCGCCCGGCAGATTGAGGCGGCCCTCATCAACCGGATGCGTGAGTTCATGCGCGAACGCATCCCGGACTTCGACATGGTGGCGGTACCCAAGGGCTGACGCAGTGGGGAAGGGTGGGGGCAC
>NZ_RAWF01000472.1:0-3210 GCF_003612075.1 Corallococcus sp. CA041A | reverse complement strand
AACGAGCACTGGCTGCTGGAGCGCCACAACTTCCTCTCGCCGAGTCAGGCCCGGCGAGCGCTGATGCAGTCGAAGCAGGCGGCCTGATTACAACCAATCTGGTGTCTCAATAATCCGGTGCGGTACAGGGAGCGCTAGGCATGTCGCATGGAGACTTCCGCCGCCGTGCTCCCCGCCGCCGTGCCCCAGGCCGTGCCGATGGATCGCCGGCTGCTGTGGACGATGACGACGGCGACGGTGCTCGCGGTGGGCAACGTCTATTACAGCCAGCCGCTCCTGGGCGTCATCGCGCAGACCTTCGGCCTGTCCGCCTCCGCCGTGGGCTCCGTGCCGATGATGTCGCAGCTGGGCTACGTGGCCGGACTGGTGCTCCTGACGCCGCTGGGCGACGTGCTGGAGAAGCGCGGTCTGCTGGTGACGATGCTGGGGCTCGCGGCGGCGGCGCTCTTCGCGGCGGGCCTGGCTCCCACGTTCCCTCTGTTCCTGGCGGCCTGCGTGGCCATTGGGCTCACGGCGGTGCTGGTGCAGATCCTCATCCCCTTCGTCGCGGCGCTCAGCTCGCCCGAGGAGCGAGGGAGGAACCTGGGTGTGGTGCTCAGCGCCGCGCTGGTGGGCGTGCTCATCTCCCGCACGCTCAGCGGCTTCGTGGCGACGCACCTGGGCTGGCGCGGGGTGTACTTCGCGGCCGGTGCGACCATGGTGGGCCTGGCGATGACGCTGCGGCTGGGGCTGCCTCGCTACGAGTCCTCCACGCGGCTGACCTATCCGCGCCTCCTGCAATCGTTGTGGACGCTGCAGCGGGACGTGCCGGGGCTTCGGGCCATCGCGCTCACGGGCGCGCTGATGTACGCCGCGCTCTCCGCGTTCTGGGCTTCGCTGGCGTTCTTCCTGAGCAGTGACTCGTACCACCAGGGGCCGGGCACGGCGGGCATGTTCGGTCTCATCGGGACGGTGGGGGCGCTCGCCGCGAACGTCACGGGCCGGCACGCGCAGCGCATTGGCGCGCGGCGCATCGTCCGGGCGTGCATCGTCACGATGCTGGCGGCGTTCGGAGTGTTCGCCGTCTTCGGCACGCTGTGGGCAGGGCTCATCGCGGGCGTGGTGCTGCTGGACCTGGGGGCGCAGGCCGCCACGGTGTCCAACCAGACGGAGCTGTACCGCCTGCACCCCACCGCGCAGACGCGCCTCAACACGCTCTACAAGATGTTCTACTTCGTGGGCGGTGCCTGTGGTTCCGCGCTCTCCGCCATCGCGTGGGACCACGCGGGCTGGCGGGGCGTGTGCGCGGTGGGCGGTGGGTTCCTGGTCCTCGCGTTCGTGTGGGAACAGATCCAGGCGCGGCGGGCCGCGGCGTCGCCTTCCGTCATTTGACCGAAGGCAGCTTCTTCGCGAGCGCGTCGATGGCGGCGCGCACCCGCACGGGCAGGTGCGGCGACGAGGGCACCTGGAGGCACTGGCGCGCGCGGTGGACGCCACCGGGCTCAAGCCGGTCATCGACGCGTGCCATCCGCCGGAGGCCCTGCCCGCGGCCCTGGAGCGCGTTCGGGAAGATCGTGGTGGAGTCCCACTGAGCCACGCGGAGTAGGGTGCGGCGCATGTCGTCGCATCCCTCCGCCGAAAGCCCACGCCGCTTCCACGACGAGCCGTTGGTCGTCGTCTTGCGCCACCTGGAGGCGCTGTTGGCGTCCGGGCCCGTGTCCATCGACGTGCCGGATCCGGACCTGGGCCACGGGCGCTATCCCGGCGAGCGCGTGGAGGGTGGGCTCGTGCACCGGCCGCTGCGGAGCTGGTGCGACCTGGCGGAGGGGCTGTCGTGCCGCCTGCGCACGCCTCGCGGGGTGGATACGACGCACGTGCGGCTCACGTTCGAGCCACTGGGCTCGGAGGCTTCGTGGCACGCGGGAGGCGGGACACGGACGGACGCGCCACAGGAGCGCTATGGCGCCGCGTCCGACTTCGCGCGCGTGCGGAAGTTCGAGGACGCGGGCTTCCTGCTGCCCTGGCTGGAGGCAGTGGGGCGGCTGCCGCTGCCACCGGGCGCGAGGCTCCTGGACCTGGGCGTCAACCGGGGTGATGAGCTGGCCGCGTTCGAGGATGTGGAGGGCATCCGCTTCGTCGGAGTGGACCACAGTGCGAGTGCGTTGGCGGAGGCTCGCGCGGCGTTTCCGGATCCGCGCCATGCGTTCGTGCAGGCGGACCTGAACGCGTTGCCCTCGGACCTGGGCCGCTTCGACGCGGTGGTGTCGGTGGGCACGTTGCAGAGCCCGGGCGTGGATGACCGGGCGCTCTTGCGCAAGCTGGTGCAGGAGCACCTGGAGCCCAAGGCCTCGCTGGTGCTGGGCTTCCCCAACTCACGCTTCCGCGACGGAGAGGTCGTGTACGGCGCGCGCGTGCGCAACCTGCGCGAACCGGACCTGTCGCTGCTGGTGAAGGACCTGTCCTTCTACCGCCGCTATCTGCACCAGCACGGCTTCCGCACGTTCCTGGGCGGCAAGTACGACCTGCTGCTCACGGCGGTGAGAGGTCAGGCTTCCGGTTCGGGTGATGAAGACGCCTGAGGCTTCGACTCCGCCTCGGGCTGTGAGAGGTGATGGGCCGTGAGAGGGATCACCAGCAGGCTGCCCAGCCAGAAGATGAAGCCAATGGAGGGGTAGAGCAGCTCCAGGTAGCGGTCCCCGCCGCTTTCATCCGCGGGGATGGGGTTGATGTACCAGGTGAGCGACGTCAGTCCGAGGATGGACGCCGCGCCGCCGACCCAGAGCGCCTTCCGGTCCGCACCCACCAGGAGCATGACGAAGGCCACGCACAACAGGGGGTTCGCGAACCAGCCGAACTGCATCGTGAACACCCCCAGCCAACCCATGAGCAGCAGCGCGAGGCCCCACATCTGTTCCTCGTCACGCTTGTTCGCGTTGAACACGGTCATCGCGGGCGTCGCACAGGCGAGCACGAAGAGCAGGGCCGACGCGCCACAGGCGAGGAGGCGTGTCTTCTGTTGGGACTGGGCGTGGGCAGAAGGCGCTGGACGAGGAGAGGTCATCGGGGCGGATGCTACTTCATTCCCCTGGCGTTCCATGGAGGGCTCAGGGCGTGAGAAGAAATGAGCCTTCCGACTCGTCGAACCAGCCTTGCGCTATGGCGAGCAGGAGGTTGTGGGCGACGAGTGCGAGCAACCACGCGGCTTCGGCTCGCTTGCGACCTCGTACGTGA
>NZ_RAWF01000471.1:0-3242 GCF_003612075.1 Corallococcus sp. CA041A | reverse complement strand
CCCGGCCTTGTACTCCGCCGTGAACTCCCGGCGCGGCCTGCGGGGCTTCCTCTGCTTTTCGTCAGTCGCGGACATCCCGTGCTCCTTCCATCACATCTCGGGTGTCCACGGAACCGGGCCAGGCTCACTCCGTGCCATCGCCGCCCTCGTGGACAGGAAGGAGCCATCCAATGGCTGACGCCGTGAAGGTGGGGCAGGTACGGGAGCCGTGCCCCATGCGAGTTGGTCGTGTCCACCCGTACCGCGTGAAGGTCGTTGGCCTCGTTGGTCCTCGCTTCCGCATCAGCAACGCGAAGGCGGCCACGCGCGTCCTCTCGTCGAAAACCATTGAGAAGCGCTGGCCGGTCGTTGTCGTTGGTGGACCCAGGGCGGAGTACCCCAAGAAGAGAGATCACTCCGGTGAGCCTGCCGTGCTCACGGCTGGTACGCCCGGCTCCATTTCCGCTTGAATCGGTAGGGTGCACCGCGCAAGCTCCTTACCTAGGTGGAACCACGACAGGAGGGCGTCACGATGATCTGCAAGAAAGACCATCGGCACGAGCAGATGTTCCTGCAGCTTCCAAACAGCCAAGGTGGCGACGGTCGGCACAAGTGCGCCGGCTGCGCCTACGAGACCGGCTTGGCCGCCGGCCGAGAGCGCCAGGAGAAGGTGGACCTGGATCTCGACTCGCTCTCGGAGAGTCAAGCCGGCGCCGTTCGTCACAAGAGCCCACACGCAGCTTGGGCGCTCGGCTACCTGAACGGCGTCCGGGAGTCCTACGAGGGTTAGATCACTGAACTTTGAATTAGACGGCTGCGACCTTGATGCGGCAGCGTATATCCAAGCCATGCCCATCGGATTTCGCCTCGCGCAACTCGACGCCATCAAGTGGCTTGGCGAGATCCCCTCCGCGTCGGTGGACCTCGCCATCACCGACCCGCCCTATGAGTCTCTTGAGAAGCACCGCGCTGTCGGCACCACCACGCGCCTCAAGCACTCCAAGGCGTCGAGCAATGCCTGGTTCCAAATCTTCCCGAACGCCCGGTTTCCGGAACTCTTTGCCGAACTCTATCGCGTCCTCAAGCGGAACTCGCACCTCTACTTATTCTGCGATCCCGAGACGGCGTTCATCGCGAAGCCTCTCGCCGAGGAGGCTGGCTTCAAATTCTGGAAGCCGCTCATCTGGGACAAGAAGAACATCGGGATGGGGTATCACTACCGGGCCCGCTACGAGTTCATCCTCTTTTTTGAGAAGGGTAAGCGGAAGCTTCGCGATCTCGGGGTGTCCGATATCATCGAAGCCCCACGAATCCGCAACGGATATCCGGCGGAGAAGCCCGTTGCGGTGAGCGAACTGCTAGTCACGCAAAGCAGCGAGCCTGGGGGCGTCGTGATCGATCCGTTCATGGGCGCGGGCTCGGTCGGGTGCGCCGCCGTCAAGCACGAGCGCCACTTCTGGGGCAACGATGTGGGGGCCGAGGCGGTGAGCATCACGCGCAGCCGGCTCCTCGCACTCGGCGCCGCCGATAAACAACGGCAGCGTTAGTCCTCATCGCCCGCGAGACGGGCGTCCAAGATGCCGCGTGATCCGGCGGACCCGCCGGTCGCGCAGAAGAGTGCTGGGCGATAAGGTCCGCCGCTCAGAAGCTGAGCTATCCCCTCATTTGAAGATTCCCCTCGGAGAATGCATGAGCAGCCGAGCGAGCAAGCTCAGAGGGGAAATCGAAAATGAGGGGATGCTTCAGGCTCAGAAGGGCACCTGGGCGGCCGGATACTTGAGGCGGCGCGGGTGCTTGGGAATGTCCGCGCTCTGCAAATAGCCGAGGCAGAAAAGCGGCTTGCGGGTCGCGCGCAGCATCGCCTCGATCTCCGCGCAGCGGTTCGCATTGAGGTCTACGGCGGGCGCGCCCCAACAGCACAAGAAGGCCTGGGCGTTGGCCACCATGGTCTTCAAAAACCGGTCGGTGTGCCGATCCCATAACACCAAGCCTGGCGCCTTGAGATTGGCGGGATTCTTGTCGCAGTAGGAGAAGACGTTGGCCATGAGCAGCCGGGTGTAGCCCCACTGCCGGGCGACGTTGACCAATTTCGAAACCGTCTTGTCCGAGCCGTGCCGCGTGGCCGTTGCCGGGTTGCAGCCGCAGGCCATCAGGATGCGCTCCGTCCCGTCGTCCTGACCGGCGCTGGCCCCCCCGAAAATGTAGTCGAGATAGTAGCGGTGCGGCCCGTTCCGCGTGTGCGGGGCGAAGCAGTCCCGCGCTGCTAGCACCTTCACCTTGCCCGCTTTGAACAGGAAGGAACGGCGGCCGGGCGGAAGCTGGAAAAGGGACATGGCGAGGGAGGGGCCGGAATGGAGGCTCGGCATCCAGCAAAGCGCATTCCGCCGGGGATTGGCTTACGGGCAATCTGCCGCGCGCTCCCTCACCTGCCCCCCCTTGCCACACCTCACCAGGGCATACGCTACCGTTGGGCTCCCACGAACCCCCCCTGGAGCATCGTGCGCCCCTGGTTCCGTTTCCAGCCGGTGGAGTTCGTCGCCGGTGAGTGGGATAACGAGTGCGTCATCCAGCAGGTCACGCTCACGTACGATTCCTTCGAGCTGGTGCAGTAGGCGGTCGGCCTACTATGGCTCGGGCACGGGCGGAAGAGCATCGATGCGCCACGGCTGCTGCTCGCGCATCGTATCTCGGGCGCGGTCCGCGAACCTGCGGAATTTCTTGTCACGCCAAAGGTCGCGAAGCTCCTTCGGCTTCGCGGACATCAGTTTCTTCCCGTCCCTGTCAACGACATCGCCCGTATACGGATCAAGCACCACGCTGTGGTCCTCGATATCGTGGCCATGGGGAGCCGGGCGGTTCGCGTCCTTGTCCGTCAGATGAAACTCCCAACGTCTACCCGCGATCTCAAAGCCCGGTATGAGGTGAAGAAAATCCGGCTCCTCCTCGCGAGCTTCCGTCGTTACTTCGATGCCATGCTTCTCGGCAACTCCGAACACGTCATCAACCGCCGGAGCCTCACGGACGGTCTCGATGGGGCCGGCGTTCTGGACGAGCCACCTGATTAGGTCGCGCTGAAGTTCCGCGTCGTCCGGAAGACGCTCATTCTCCTCCGCCCCAGGATTTCTTGAGACACCTCTCTGGGGGAATAACCTCCCCCTCGCGAGGTGGATGTGAAGAAGCAACAGAAGCAGGACAGGACGGCGGAGCGCGGTCGGTTCTCGGCGAAGCGGAAGAAGGAGGCTGTGCTCCGATTGCTCAAGGGC
>NZ_RAWF01000470.1:0-3302 GCF_003612075.1 Corallococcus sp. CA041A | reverse complement strand
AGATGTGTATAAGATACAGGCACCGCGCATCCCGGTGCTCGGTGAGGTGGGTGGACAGGTAGCGCCAGAGGGCGTGGAGGCACACGTGTGGTCGCGGACCCTGATGGTTGGGGACCCACAGGCTCCGCACGCGGTGGTGACCTCCAACGGGGACGTCCTGGTGGCGGCGACCTATCAAGAACCCATCGACCTGGGGGCGGGTCCCCTGCCCTTCAATCGCAACGTCGTGGCGCCACACCTGCTGGTGGCGCGGTATTCGCCGGACGGGACGCTGAAGTGGGCGCGGGGCTGGACGCCCGAGCACGAGGCGAGGGCCCGCGTAGGCGGCCTGGCGGTGGACGCCGCCGACAACATCTTCATCACGGGCATGTCCGCGGGCTTCACCCGCGACAGCGCCACGCTGCCGGAGGGGCCGTTCCTGGCCCGGCTGGACGGCGGAGGCGCGCTGGACTGGGTGCGCTCGTTGCCGGGTGAAGGCCCGGTGGCGGTGAACGGCGTCACGTCCGACCACCACGGGGGCGCGGTGCTGGTGGGGGATTTCGCCGGCGCGCGCGATCTGGGAGAGGGCTTGAAGCGCACGCCCCCTGGCCGGCACGCGGGCTTCGCGTTGAGCGTGGGCGCCAAGGGTGAGCAGCGCTGGAGCCGGGTGTGGATGCCTTCAGGCGAAGGCGAGGTCTCCGCGCGAGCGGTGGCGGTGGATGTCTTTGGCGACGTGCACGTGGTGGGCGGCTACGCGGGGGCGGTGTCGTTGGGAGACGCCACGTTCGTCACCGTGCGCCAGCACACGCCCTTCGTGGTGAAGCTCACCCGGGACGGAGACCACGTCTGGAGCCACGACGTGCGCGGCACGGATGGCACGGCGGTGTCCGTGGCGGTAGGGGCGGACCGCGTCTTCGTGGGCGGAGGCTTCAGCGGCCGGCTGTACTTCCAGAAGACCTTCCACCGCGCGGACTCCCGCGACGGCTTCCTCCTGGCCTACGACGCGAACGGCAGCCAGCAGTGGGCGCGAACCTTCCCCACCGGAGCACCGATGGTGGCCACCGACGACGCGGGCCAGCTGACGGTGGCGGGCGGCCATGACGGCGGCCTCGCCCTGGGCGGGGGCAGCCTGCCTCCGGGCCTGTATGTCGCGAAGCTGCTACCGGAAGAGGGCACGTCGCTCTGGGTGCGCGGATTCGCGAGCCCCGGCACCGTGGCCCAGGCCCGCGCCGTGAGCGTGGACGCGTCCGGGGGCGTGCTGCTCGCCGGAGGCTTCAACCGGTCCATGCCGGAGGACGGACCGTCACGGCCGCTGCAGGACGGCTTCCTGCTCAAGTTGAGCCCTTGAGGAACTGCTCCTGGAGGATGGTCTCCAGCGCTTGAACCTCCTCGTCGGTGAGGAGTTCGAAGTGTGAGGCGCGCTTGGTGGCGGAGAGCCTGCCTTTGTTCTGGAGGACCACCTGGATGAACAGGTTCAACTGTCGATCCGGCATGTCCACCACCCGCTCCATCTGTTCGCGGGCCTGACGGTAGCGAACGATGAACTCCAGCTCCTTGCGGAACTCCGTGCGGATGGTCTCCTCGGTCCACGCATAGAGGTCCTCCGCCATTCGCGTGCAATCGATTGCACGGTACAGGTTGCCGGTCTTCCCCTTCACCGTGACGTGCCAGTCGTCGTCATGCGTGTAATCGACCTGCTGCATGAGAGCGACCGAGAAGGACTCCAGGCAGGCGTCATATTCGGAGCTCTTCTGCAGCATCACCGCGGAGACGGGGAAGATGAGCCCCTGCGGCGTGAAGCCCGAGCGCGACAGGATGTAGTGGATGAGCAGGCGGTGCAGGCGCCCATTTCCGTCCAGGAATGGGTGGATGAGGACGAAGCCGAAAGCCACCGCCGCCGCGTGGACGATGGGGTCCACACGCGCCTTCGCCATCCGCTCGAGACTGGCGAGCAGACCCTGCATGAGGGTGGGGACATCCTCGGGACGGGGCGGCAGGTAGTGGACCTTCTGGTCGCTGAGACTCACCGTCTCGCCGACGTAGTTCTGCTCCTGCCGGTAACCCGCCTCCGCGTAGCGAGGATCCACGGTCTGGTTCTGGATGGCGGTCAGCGCCGCTTCATCCAATGTGTCCCATTGGGGAACTCGCCGCAGGAGGGCCACGTAGCGCTCGGTGCGATCCGGGCTTGGCTTCTCCCGCTCGATGGCGAACGAGGAGCGGGTCTCCTTGGCGTAGAGATACTGGACGGCCCGGCGGAGCACGTCCTCGTCGTACTCGCCCATGAGCCGGGAGACCTCCTTCGCCAGGTCCAGGCTGGCGAAGTGCTTCAGCTTCCCGGTGCGCCGGACCATGGGGCAGAAGTCCACGGTGCCCAGCAGGTTGTTGATGACGCGATGGCGCCGGCTCCGCTCCTCCGTGCCGGTGAAGTACGCCTCGGAATCCAGCAACGGAACGTAGTTGCCACTGGCCGCATCCGGCAGGTCCAAGCGGTTTCCAGTGAGGAATTCGTAGAGGAACCAGAGCCGCCGTGAGTACTGCCCGGTGGGCCGCTGCTGGATGTATTCCTGGAGTCGTGGCTCCAGCGTCTTCCGGGGCTCCTTCTCGAACAGCGCGGAGAGGATTTCGAGCGATACCCCTTCGTACTTGAGCGCGAACTCCAGCTGATGGAAGAGCCCTGGCTCCGGCGCGTAGGTCGGGGGATAGAGGACGATGCTCCGCCCTCCTTCGACGCGCTCGCGCTTCCCGCTTCCAGGCGCGACAAAGGACACCTGGTGGTGCGGCAGCACGACGAGCTCGTGCGCCAGGATGATCCGGGCGTAACCGATGGGCTCCGCCTTGGGAGGAAGGTCGACTCCCAGGCGTGCGCGGATGGCTTGACCGAACGGTTCCAGAAATCGTTCTCCAGAAGGAGAACGTAACCAAAATGGTTATCCGACTCCAAAAATCGTTACGCCAGAGCCTTCACCAACAAAAAGGCTTACGCCTCAAGCCCCGATGCCCTCGGGGTCCGTGGCCAGTTCTCCGCCCAGGTGCATGCCCGTCTGGCAGCGGTAGTCCGTGACGAGCGACGCGGCCAGCACCTTCACGCCCAGCAGCACGTGCAGCGCCGCCGCCACCGGCGAGCGCTTCGCGTACCCCAGCACGAAGGGCGCCAGCACCGCGCCCAGGCCATAGGCGTAGTCCGCCAGCTCGTGCGCCTCGATGGGGATGAGCTTCGTGAGGCTCAGCCGGTAGTCCGTGAATAGCGACACGCCCACCGCGGCCCCGCCCAGCGCCCAGCCGGCCGCCTTCGCCTTGCTGTCGCCGGACGCGCTCCCCACCGC
>NZ_RAWF01000046.1:0-42510 GCF_003612075.1 Corallococcus sp. CA041A | reverse complement strand
GGGCAGGGGGCAGCCTGGTAGGCGTGGTGCACGAAACGCAGGTGCTGGCGGGGTGGCGGACGGATCCGCTGGCGCAGGTGTCGGACGTCATGGCGCGGGTTCGCAAGACTCACGCGGTCCGCAGCCAGAAGCGGCGGCTGGCGCGCCTGCACGGCAGGCGTGGGGACAGGCAGAAGCTTTTCTGAGGGGCTCGGTCCTGGCTGTAGAGTGGGGCTCGCCGTGTCGGAAGCCCCTCCCACCGCCTGGACCGTGTACATGCTGCGCTGCCAGGACGGCACGCTCTACACGGGTGCCACCAACAACCTGGAGCGTCGCCTGGCCACGCACGGCCGGGGCAAGGGCGCCGCGTACACGCGAGCCCGGCTGCCGGTGACGCTGGTGTGGAGCGAGCCCGCAGAGGACCGGAGCACCGCCCTGCGCCGCGAGGCCGCCATCAAGCGGCTGACGCGCGCGGACAAGTTGCTGCTGTTCACGCGGCGTCCGGGACGGCGTTGACGCACGTCCCCCCGCCTTGTTGGCGGAATGGGTTCTCTTCACGACGCGGGATGCGCGCCGAGCGACAGTTGGCGCGGCGCCCGCGGGTGTTTCATCGCCTGCTGATGAAACGGCCGGGGCCTTCGGGTGGGTGTACGGAACGCCAGGGGCCGAATTAGGGTGTGGCCTGTCCTAGCAGGGGGAAGTCCATGTCGCGTTCTCGCTCGTTCTTGTTCGCTTTGCTTGCCCTGGGTCTGGGGAGCGTGGGGTGCGGCGCTCCCAACCACCAGCCCGTCATCACCGCAGGACCGCGCCCGTTGGGCTCGCCGTCCACGCCGGGCGGACTCAAGTTCGAGGAGGGCACCGTCATCCAGCTGCAGCTGGAGGTGACGGACGCGGACAACGACGAGATCTACTTCCGCTGGACGCAGAACCCCTCGAACGCGGGCGGCGTGTTCAGCAACGCCAACATCGCCACGCCCACCTGGACGGCGCCGGCGCCGCTGGAGGACCCGAACCAGCCCATCTACCTCTACGTGGAGGTGGAGGACCACAACGGGGGCGTGCTGTTGGGCCAGTCGCCTCCGCTCTTCATCCTGCGGAAGCAGCAGTAGCGCGCAGGCCTCAGGCGGCGGTGGCCGCGGGAGGCGGAGAGCCCGGACGCTGCTTCGCGCGGCTCCGGGCGCGCACGGCGAAGAGGATGGCGGCCACCAGGCCCACGCCCGCGCCAATGGCCGCGCCCATCAGCTGCGAGTGCATCAGCGACGCCGTCACGCTGCGCACCACCTCTGGCAGGTTGCACATGGTCTGCGTGGCGAGCGGCGTGCTGTTGTTCCACTCGATGTAGGAGGGGGCCGCCAGCGACGCGATGAAGGTGCCCAGCAGGGTGCCGGCCAGGATGAAGATGAGGAACGTCTTGAGCATGGCCATGGTGGGGACCTCCTCGGCGGGTGGGCGGCGGGCCGTCCTTAGTATGCGCACGCCCGCCGCGAAAGGGGCGAAGGCGTGCTAAGGGGGCGGGTGTGCCGCTCCTGCCACTCGCCATCCTGTTCGGGGTCGTCTCGCTCGTGTGCGCGGCCCTCCTGCTGACGCACGCCTTCCGCCGCAGCGTGGGCACGGGCGTCATGGTGCTGCTCATCCCCTGCTACATGCTCGTCTACGCGTTCAGCCAGTTCGAGCACCCGCGCAAGAACCTCATCGTCGCGGGCTTCGTGGCCAGCACGGTGCTGACGGCGGTGTTCCTGGGCATGGGCGCGCACGGCATCTCGGCGGCGATGGCCCGCATGCCGCCCCCCGGCTTCTAGGCCTCCGCGCATGACCGCGAGCCCCACGGGTGCCCGCTGTGGCCAGCATCCGGACGCGGCCGCGGTGGCCCTCTGCGCGCGCTGCGGCGGCTACCTGTGCGGTGCGTGCACGGAGGTGCTGAAGGAGACGGCGTACTGCGCGCCCTGCGCCGAGCGGCGCTTCCAGGACATGCGCCCATCGCGCGCGGTGCGGCTGGCGCTGCTGGCCAACGTCCTGGGGCTCCTGTTGCTCGTCGCGCCGCTGTGGATGTTCTCAGGGGGGAGGCAGGGCGAAGGGACGACGGTGCTGCTGGTGCTGATGGGGGCGTTCGCGGCGGCGGTGGCGGGCACCCTTATCTCCACGCGGAAGCTGCGGCGCCGCGAAGAAGTGGGCGACCGGGGCTTCGCCATCGTGCTGCGCGTGCTGTCCGCGGTGAACCTGCTGGGGCTGCTGGCGTGGGGCGCGCTCATCGCCGTGGTGCTGACGACTCTGAGGCGGCACGGGCCCTGAGGGCGCGCGTCACACGCCGCGTTCGTTGGGGTCCCAGAGGTACTTGTGCATCTGGAGCTGGAAGCGCACCGGCAGCCGGTCCTCGATGATCCACTCCGCCAGCTGGCGCGGGTGGAGCTTGTCGAAGATGGTGGAGAACAGGACGCCGTAGGGCTTCTTTCCCAGCTGGTGCTCCTGCACGAGCGCGCGCGCCCACTCGTAGTCCACACGTGAGCCGATGACGATTTTGAGCTCGTCGTTGGCGTTCATGGACGTGAGGTTGCGGTAGTCGTTGCGGTCGCACTCGCCGGACGACGGCGTCTTCATGTCCACGATTTTGTGGACGGCCGGGGGCACGAGCCGCACGTCGATGGCGCCGCTCGTCTCCAGCAGCACCTTGAGGCCTGCGTCCAGCAGCGCCTCCATCAACGGATACACGCCGGGCTGGAGCAGGGGCTCGCCACCTGTCACCTCCACGGTGGGCGAGTTCCAGGCCAGCGCCTTCTCGACGACCTCGGAGACCTTCATGCGGCTGCCGCCGTGGAAGGCGAACTCGCTGTCGCAGTACGTGCAGCGCAGGTGGCAGCCGGTGAGGCGGATGAAGCCGCACAGCATGCCGGCGTGGGACGACTCACCCTGGAGTGAGAGATAGAGTTCCTTCACCACGACGGAGTCGGCGGTGGGGACGCGGCGGGGCTCGATGTGCGGGCGTGCGGCAGGCATGGCGTGCGAAGGGGCGCATCAAGCGCACCCTTGGGGGGAAGGGGTCAAGCCCGGCGGGCCTTCACCCGGTCGATGAAGGTGTCGATGAGGTGGCGCGCGATGCTCAGGCGGGGCGGGATGCGCGGCAGGTCGTCCACGCCGAACCAGCGCGCCTCGGCGATTTCCTTGCCGTCCACGACGACATCGCCGCCCGCGTACTCGGCCATGAAGCCCACCATCAGCGAGCGGCCGAAGGGCCACGGCTGGCTGCCGAAGTAGGTGACGTTCTTCAGGTCCACGCCCACCTCCTCCTTCACCTCGCGCAGCACGGTCTCCTCCAGCGACTCGCCGGCGTCCACGAAGCCGGCGACGGTGCTGAAGAAGGGCTCCGGGAAGGACGCGTTGCGCGCGAGCAGCATCTCGTCACCCCGGGTGATGAGGACGATGACCGCCGGAGCGATGCGCGGATAGAACGGCGTGTGGTCCACCGGGCATCGGCGAGCGCGTTCGCCAGGCACGAGCTGCGTGGCCGCGCCGCACTTGCCGCAGAAGCGGTGGTTGAGGTCCCACTCGGAGATGGAGAGCGCGCGGCCCGCCACGGCGAAGGTCGCCTCGTCCACCTGCTTGTAGAGCGAGCGGGCGGGCACGAACTTCAGCCCCTCTGGCGGCGTGAAATCTCCCGGCATTGCTGCCGCATAGCAGTCCGTGTCGTCGAGCATGCCCAGGAAGTGGGCGCTGACCGCGGCCTCCGGCAGGGCCGAGCACCGGGGCAGGTCGAGTCGGCCGTCCTGCTCGGACACGAGCAGGTCCATGCCGCGCGTGGCGAACAGGAGCGCGATGTCGCGCGAGCGAGCGGGCGGTTCATAGCCGGGCTGGAAGCGTTTGAGGGGGCTCACGGGGCGACCTTAACGGACAGCGCGGCGGGGCGCCGCGCGCTATGCTCCGGCCGCCCGCCACCGGGCATTGCCCGCCTGGGAGCCTTCGACCGTGAACGCCCTCATCCTCCGCGTCATCTGCGGCCTGCTATTCGCCGGAATGGTGCTGGGCGTGGTGAACCATCCCCCGCAGGACCTCACGCAGGGGCTGGGCATGATGCTGCCCGCGACGATGCTGCTGGGCGTGGCGCTGAAAGGGCCGAAGGGCCGCTCCACGATTCCGAAGAAGCGCTCGCCTCCGGCACCGCCCGTGTCCGGGGGAACGCCCGGCGTTTGAAGTCCACGCCGGGGCCCCTCGTCACGCGCATCAGAAGATGTTCATCAACTCCACGTCGAAGACGAGCACGGCGTCGCTGGGGATGACGGGCGCGGAGCCACGCGAGCCGTAGCCCAGGTCGGAGGGGATGACGAGCTTGCGCTTGCCGCCCACGCGCATGCCGACGAGCCCCTCGTCCCATCCGTCGATGACCTGGCCCGCGCCCACCGAGAAGGTGAAGGCCTCACCGCGCGAGCGGCTGTTGTCGAACATGGAGCCATCCGGCAGCCAGCCCGCGTAGTGCACCTGCACGCGGCTGCCCTTGACGGCCTCCTTGCCGGTGCCCACGACCAGGTCCTGCGTGTAGAGGCCGGACTCGCTCTTGTTCATCGCGGACAGGTCCACGCCCAGGGAATCGGCGTAGGTCACGTCCGCGGGGTCACCCGAGGAGGATGAAGAGTCACCACAGCCGGCCAGGGCCAGCACCGCGCACAGCAGGAGGGAACGAAGCATGGCCCGCAGCCTGCCGCGCGCGGGCCCCGTGGGGAAGGGGGGCACGCACGGCCTGCCCGCCCGGACGGTGCTGGGCGCGCAGGTCCTGCTTGAAGCGCGTCCATGCGGGGCTTATCCGTTGCGCCGCCCGCCATGCAGACGCCTTCCGACCCCGCGCCTTCCGCTTCGCTCCGTCCCTCTCTCGTCTGGCTGATGGCGGTGGCCGGCGCCGTCACCGTCGCGAACCTCTATTACAACCAGCCCCTGCTGGGAGACATCGGACGGACGCTGGGTGCGGACGGGAGCGCACTGGGTCTGGTGCCCACGCTGACGCAGGTGGGCTACGCGGTGGGCATGCTGTTCCTGGTGCCGCTGGGCGACAGCCTGGAGCGCCGCAAGGTCATCCTCCTGTTGTGTGGCTGCGTGGGTGTGGCGCTGGTGGTCGCGGGGCTCGCTCCCAGCCTGCACGTGCTGGTGGCGGCGAGCTTCGCCATCGGCGTGACCACGGTGGTGCCGCAGATGATCATCCCGTTCGCGGCGCAGCTCGCGGCGCCCTCGGAGCGCGGACGCGTGGTGGGCACGGTGATGAGCGGGTTGCTCATCGGCATCCTCTTGTCGCGCACGGCGGCGGGCTTCGTGGGCACGCACCTGGGCTGGCGCACCATGTTCTTCGTGGCCGCGGTCTTGATGGTGGTGACGGGCGTCGTGCTGCGCTTCACGCTGCCCGCGCAACCGCCCTCGGTCTCCATGCCCTATCCCCAGTTGATGCGGTCGCTCATCCACCTGGCCCGCACGGAGCCGGTGCTGCGGCTGCACGCGCTGCTGGGAGGGCTGACCTTCGGAGCGTTCAGCGCGTTCTGGGCCACGCTGGCGCTCTACCTGCGCTCACTGCCCGGGCACTACGACGCGCAGGTGGCGGGCCTCTTCGGCGTGGTGGGCGTGGCGGGCGCGGCCATCGCGCCGCTGGTGGGGCGCTACGCGGACCAGCGAGGGGACCGGCGCATCAACGCGCTGGCCATCGCCGTGCTGCTGGCGTCCTTCGTCGTGCTGTGGCTCGTGGGGCACTCGCTGTGGGGCATCGCGCTGGGCGTGGTGCTGCTGGACCTGGGCGCGCAGGCGAATCAAATCGCCAACCAGGCGCGGGTGTATTCGCTGCGGCCCGACGCCCGGAGCCGCCTCAACACGCTCTACATGGTGACCTACTTCGTGGGCGGTGCCGCGGGAGCGTGGGCGGGCATGACGGCGTGGACGCGCGCGGGCTGGCCGGGCGTGTGCGCGGTGGGCGGGGCGATGTCGCTCACGGCTCTGGTGGTGGTGCTCTGGAGTGGCCGCCGTCTGCCGGCGGCCCAGGCCTCCGCGACCTGAAGCCTCAGATGTCGCGCTGCATGTTCCGGTGGGGGATGCCCACCTCTTCGTAGAGCTCGCCGTACGGCGCGTAGCCCAGGCGCTCGTAGAAGGGGACGACGGGGGCCCGCGCATGCAGGTGGACGTGGCGGAAGCCGCGCGTGCGCAGCTCCTCTTCCAGCGCGCGCACCAGCTTCGCGCCCAGGCCCTTCTTCTGCAGCGAGGGCGACACCGCCATCTGGAAGAGCCGGCCGCCGTGCGCGTCCTCCGGGTGGAAGAGCACGCAGCCCAGCACGTCGCCATTCGCGTGGGCCACCAGGTGGAGGCTGGCGTCCTCGAAGGGGAACTTCACGTCCTCGCGTGCATGGCCCAGCGGCTCGCGAAGCACGCGGAAGCGCAGCTCCAGCTCGCCCGCGTAGAGCGGATGGCGGGGGTCGATGAAGTCGAAGCGGAGGTCATTCATGGCGCGGGAGTCTGTCAGAAGCTGCCGGTGAGCTGGAGGTTGAAGGTGCGGCCGTACTGCGGCACGGGACCGGCGGACACGTCGTCGCTCACGACGAAGGCGTAGCGCGAGTCGAGCAGATTGTTCACGCCCGCGAAGTAGCGCAGCCGGCCGTAGTCACCGGACACGCCGAAGCCCACGAGCAGCGCCTCCCCGCTGGCCGCGCCAGCGACGCTCGGCACCCGGGCGCTCTGGTAGGTGGCCTGCGTGGCGATGCGCATGTCGCCGTTGCCCACGGGCAGCAGGAAGCGTCCGGAGGCCAGGTGCGCGGGCGCGGCCTCCACCACGTCCTGCGAGGCGTTGCGCAGCGTCACGTACGAATAGCTCAGGTCCACCAGCAGCCAGCGGCCCGGCTGCCAGTGCAGCCCGGCCTCCGCGCCCCACGCGAGCGTCTCGCCGGAGTTGTTCGCGTAGACGAGGCACTGGGTGGGCGCGCTCTGGGTGCCGCAAGCGGGCGTGGCCGCGGACTCGGTGGTGAGCGTGACGAGCTGGGAGATGCGGTTGTGGTAGCCCGCGACCGTCAGGCGCAGCTCGTGCGTCAGGTCGTGCGAGTGCTCCACCTCGAAGGTGGTGATGGTCTCCGGCTGCAGCGGCCCCGCGGGGCGCTGGGTGAGGAGGTTGTCCTCGTAGAACAGCTCGTAGACGTTGGGGGCGCGGAACGCGCGGCCGATGACGAGCTTGGTGAGGCCCTGCTCATACGGCCGGCCGATGACCGCGAGCCGGGGCGTGAGCGGCAGCGAGTCCAGGTCGGAGTACATGTCCACGCGGAAGCCCAGGGACAGGCTCAGGCGCGGGTGCAGGCGCCATTCGTCCAGTGCGTACACGGACACGAGCGAGCGCGTCCGCGAGCCCAGTGACGCGGCCACCGCGGGGCCCACGCTCTTCTGGTCCACGCGCAGCTGGGCCTGGCCCTCCACGCCCACGGTGAGGCGGTTGGCTTCGGACAGGACCGCCAGCAGGCGCGCCTCGCCGGTGAGCCAGTCCGCCGCGCCGGAGTCGGTGTTCGTCACCGCGTTGTCGCCGCCGTCGTAGTTCCAGTGGCCCTTGTAGCGGCTCAGGTCCAGCGCGCCGCGCAGGGACAGGACGAAGCGCTCGGACAGGGGGCGTTCGTACTTGGCCTCGGCGAAGCCGCGCACGTCCTGCACGCGCGTGCCCTGCGCGCCCACCACGGTGCCATAGGGAGCGGTGGGCACGTCCTTGCTGCGCCCGTGCAGCCGGGCCACCAGGGACAGGTTGCCCAGGCGAGCGCGCAGCGAACCGGTGCCGGCCCTCTCGCCGTCCAGGCCGGTGACGATGGGGCCCGAGTCGCCCAGGCGGGTGGTGTCCGCGCCGTGGGACTTCATGCCCGCGAGGCTGAAGAGGACGGAGCGCTGGGGGTCCTCCCACGACGTGGTCGCGTGCACGAGCGTGGAGCCCAGCGCGCCCACGGCGCCGGTGATCTCCAGCCGCCGGTCCAGGCCCAGCGACTCGCGCGGCACCACGTTGATGACGCCGAAGAACGCGCCCGTGCCGTACAGCGCGCTGCCGGGGCCGCGCACCACCTCGATGCGCTCCACCTCTTCCAGGTCCACGCTGAGGTCATGCGCCGCGTAGCCCTGGCCGGCCCACACGTCGTTCATCGCGTGGCCGTCCCAGAGGATGAGGATGCGCGTGTTGAGGTCGCCCGGCGGAGAGAAGCCGCGCACGCCCAGGTACGTGTACGTCCGGTCGTCGGTGAGGAAGAAGCCGCGCACGCCCGCCAGCGCCTCCGCCAGGGTGCGCCAGCCGAACGCGCGCAGCTCCTCCGGCGTGAGCACGGTGGTGGAGGCGGGGGCCTCGTCCACGGACAGGAGGCGCTTGGACGCGGCGCGCACCGGAGGCGGCTCGTAGCGCAGGGTGGCGTGGACCTTCACCTCCTGGTCGGGGATGACGGTGACCTTCTGGCGCACGGGGCGCACGTCGCGGCTCTCCACCTCCAGCACGTGCTCGCCCTGCGGGAGGGTGACGACGGTGGGGGTGAAGCCCGCGGGCCGGCCGTCCACGCGCACGGTGGCTCCGTCGTGGTTGGCGGTGACGACGACGCGGCCGCTGGGCGCCGTCTGGGCGGTCAGCGTGACGGCGAGTGGCAGGGTGCCTTCGGCGGGCACGTCGATGACGTACTGACCGGGAGCGTGGCCGGGCGCGCGCACGTGCAGCACGCGCTGGCCCGGAGACAGGCGCAGCTTCGCGGGGATGCGGCCCAGGACGGGGCCGGTGGGGCTGTCGCGCACCTCCGCGCCCTCGGGGCTGCCGGTGATGTCCACCATGCCGGTGATGAGGGCCAGGTCCAGGTCCACGGGCACTTCCCGGCCCCGGACGAGGGTGACGGCGGCCTCGGTGGGGCGGTAGCCGGACTTCTGGACCAGGACCTTGTGGCGGCCCGGCGACAGCGCGAGCGTCTGCGGCGAGCGGCCCCGGCTGCCCAGGTCCGCGCGGTCCACGAAGACCTCCGCGCCGCGGGGATTGGTGGTGACGCGAACCAGGGCGACCTTGGGGCGCAGCCGCTCCAGGGAGCGGGTGACCTCCGAGGCGTCCTCGGCCGGCAGGTCCTCGCCGAGCAGGTCGTTGTAGTAGCGGTACGCCTCGTTGAACTTGCCCAGCGCTTCGAAGCAGCGCGCGATGTTGAAGAGGACGTTGCGGTTGGGGACCAGCCGGTAGCTGGTGAAGTACGAGCGCAGCGCCTCGGTGTAGTTGCCGTGCGAGTAGGCGTCGTTGCCCAGCTCGAAGGCGATGTCCGCCTCATCCGCGTTGTTGTCCGCGAGTGCGGGACCGGCGGTGAGGAGCCAGAGGGACAGCAGCCAGGGACCGAGGGGGAACGCACGCATGAGGGCGCCGGCATTCTTCCCCCGATACGGTGTCAGGTCCATGACACTGGCCAACCCGGAAGAGCACCGCACGCCCGGCGTGGGTCAGCGGGCGAGCGCCGCCGCCAGCCGCCGGGCCGCGGCTTCCAGCGTTTCCGGCGAAAGGTGCTCCGCCGGGACCGCGTCGAAGGCGCCCCGACCCCGGAGGTGGGACGGGGTGTCCGCGAAGCGGGGGACGAGGTGCAGGTGGAAGTGGCGGAGCACGTCCCCAATGGCGAAGGCGTAGACGTGCTCGGCGCCGAGCACCTCGCGTTGGGCGCGCATCACCCGGGCGGCGAACGGCCCCAGCTCCCGCGAGGCCCCCTCGTCCAAGTCATACCAGCCGCGCACATGCTGATCGCTGGTGAGCACCACCCAGCCCGGGACGGGGCTGGGGGACGCCACCCCGTGGAGGACGAGCCCGGGCACCCGCGCGAGCACGCCACCCGGTGGGTGGACCTCCCCGCGAACGATGGCGCAGCCCAGGCAGGGGTCGTTGACGTCTGACATGGCGAGTCATCCTGGTTCGGGGCGCTTGGAAGCCCTTGGGTAAAATTCACCCCACCTTGACGGCGTGGGCCCGGGTCGGGGAGTGTCCGATTTCCGCCCTTTTGGGAGCAGCTGGGGCGTGAAAATTCCGTCATAAATTCAAGGTGGGGACGATGAAGAAGCAAGTGCTGATGGCCGTGTTGCCGCTGATGGTTTGGGGGTGCGGTGACCCGACTGACGCGGACAACGATGGTGTCGCGGACGGTATCCGTGATCCGAACAACGTGTCGGTGGTGGTGCCTTCCACGCCGAAGGGCACGGTGTCGGGCCAGGTGCTGAGCACGACGCTGCAGCCGCTCGCGGACGTCACGGTCGCGATGACGATTGGCAGCCAGCCGACGGGCAAGTCGGCGACGACGGATGCCAGCGGCAACTTCGTGATGACGGACGTGCCGGCGGCCGCGCAGGTGCTGCTGACGTTCAGCAAGGGCGGCTACTCGACGCTGCGTGCGTCCTCCATCGTGCCGGCCGCCGCGGGCACGGTGCCCATCAACAACGGCAACGCGAGCTTTGGTCCGGTGACGCTGACGCAGCTGAACAGCTCGCTGGCCGTCACCGTGGTGACGCCGCAGGGCCGTCCGGCGGTGGGCGCGAAGGGCGTGCTGGAGGTCGACAAGGCGGGCTCGGTCATCCTGAGCAACTACGACTCCGTCTCCTCCGTGGTCAGCAAGGTCTACGTGGAGGCCACGGCGGACTCCAACGGCATCCTGACCTTCAACGGCATCCCCTCCGGCGTGGAGCTGGCGCGCCTGGGCGGCACGTACAACCTCTGGATCGCGCCGATGGACACCAACGGCGACGGGGTGGTGGACACGGGCGGTTACACGAAGAGCTACTCGGGTGGCTCCATCGTGGGCTCCCAGGCCACGACGCTCGCGCAGCTGAACTTCTCGAAGCCGTCGGGCGTGGGGGCGCTGAACATCGAGGGTGGCAACGTGTCCAGCCTGAAGGGCGCCGCGGAGGTGGATCCGCTCCGCAACATGGTGCGTCCTGGCGAGCCCATCTACGTGTACTTCAACCAGCCGGTGCAGCCGGGCTCGCTGCTCGTGCGCCTGACGGACGAGTACGCGAAGGAGTCGCTGCCGGTGACGGCCTCGGTGAACGTCGGCGGTTACTCGGCGACCATCACCCCGGGCAACGGCATCGTGCAGGAGGGCAAGGAGTACAACATCTTCGTCCGCGCGGTGGCCGCGGAGGGTGGCAGCAACTACAGCCAGACGGGCTTCTTCTTCGGCGGCGACCAAGCTGCTCCGAAGGCGGTGTCCATCACGGACGTCCGCTACCAGGAAAACACCACGATTGCCCCGACCAACATCCAGCTGAACAGCGGTGAGACCGTCTATGTGACGTTCTCGGCGCCCATCAAGGCCCTGATTGGCACTGTGGCGCAGGTCTTCTTCAACGACGACCTTGATGGCAATGGGATTCTGGGCAACGTCGTGGGCGAGATTGGAAATGCGCAAGGGTTCTACCTCTACTCGGCTGAGCCCACCGCGCCGTATGTGACGGGCACTCCCGCCGAGAAGCCTGTCTTCGGCATCCAGCCCTCGTCGTACAGCACGCGCTACTACTTCGTTTATGGCGGCGCGACCTCCTTCGGTCAGTCCCAGAGCAGCAAGCTGACCTTCAAGGTCGAGTTCGGCAAGCTGCCCCAGCAGGGATACAGCGATGCCTACGAAACCATCTGGGGCCAGTCCGTCAACGCGGATGTGGATGGCACGGGGATGGTCATGCAGAAGAATCCCGCCGCTCCGTAGGCGCGTGACCCGTAGAACCTGAGCAACGCATTGCCCCTGTGAAGCCCTGGCTTCACAGGGGCATTTTCATTGATGACAGGACGAAGGGTCCTGTCAATGAGACACGGCATCCCGGCGCCGAGACTGCCCCGCGCGTCATGGACCAGGGGATTCCCTGGGAATGCGGCCGAAGCTTCGTGGATACGATCTTGCTTCAGATGGAACTCATGCTCCCAAGTCGGTTCTACCTTGCATTGCTCATGCTGTTGCTGACGTGCGCCTGCATCCAGATCCCAGAGCTGGGGCCTGGTGCCTCGCCAGATGCCGGAAGCGTGGATGCGCGTCCGGTGCTGCTCAACTGGACGTCTCCAGCCGCGAACAGCATCACCAACGGCACACTGCGGATTCAGGTGGAGGTTACTGGGCCCGAGCCTGACCGCGTGGAACTGCTGGTGGATGGGGCTGCTGTCGAGACACTTGAATCCCCATACGCACTGGATTGGGAGACCTGGCGCTTCGCCGAAGGGGCTCATGTCCTGGTCGTGCGCGCTCTGCGAAATGAGCAGGTCTTTCTAAGCGCTGAGCGCAATGTCGTAGTGGATCGGACGCTGCCACGCCAGATTGGCCAGACCCCCGTCAACGGCGCCTCCGAAGTCCCAATACAGACACCCATTCAAGTGACCTTCTCCGAGTCATTGAACCCCGCCACCGTGAACGGGCAGTCGGTCCAATTGATGACGGATACCGGACCCCTGGCGGCGGAGGTCCTGCTTTCAGCGGATGGGCGGACGCTGACCCTGAGCCCGGCTTCTCCGCTGCCGGTCAATGCGCGGGTTCGCGTGGTGATGGCCAACACGGTCGTGGATCTTGCCGGAAACCGGCTGGAGGCTTTGTCCCAGGATTGGGCGTGGTTCGTGCCTGCATATCTCCAATGGGGAGAGCCCCAGTTCGTAGGGAGGTTTGAGGAGAGCAGCATTGGAGACACGTCACTCCGGGTGGGAATGGATGCCCTGCCCATCGTGGGCTGGGCGCAGGACGGTTCGGTTCATGTGAAACGCTGGAATGGCGAGGGCTGGGAGTATCTGGGCGGTCCCATGAAAAGCGGCGCGACCCCCGCTGCCTGGGGCAACTCACTGCAGGTCAATGCTGACGGGCGCCCGATGGTGGCCTGGTTGGAGTACTCCTCAGTCCTCAGCCAGAGCCAGGTCCATGTCCGCGGATGGAATGGATCAGCATGGGCCCCCATGGGCACGGTCATGACGACCAGCCTTGCTCAGAGCGGTATCCCGTGGATGGGTTTTACGTCCAGAGCCCAGGCGCTTCCGGTCGTGGCATGGCACGAAGAAAACGCTTCACAGGCGCAGGTTGTCTTCCGCCAGTGGGACGGAAGCAATTGGGTGGCCAAGGCCGCGCCACTGCCAATGAAGAGAGGCGCGACCATCAATTACCTGGGGTTCGACCTTGATGCCTCGGAGAGACCCGTCGTCTCTTTCCGGCAATTCGAATCGAGCACTGGCGACGTGGGGCGGGTGATGCAGTGGAACGGGACTTCCTGGACCGAAATCTCCACAGGGCTTGGCCTGCTGCCGGTAACCCGTGTCATGGGGCGGGACGGGAGCGTGCTGGTGGGAGGGACTGCCTTGGTCAATGGCGCCTGGACGGGACTCGTCAGGAAATGGGATGGGGGCGCCTGGGTGACGGTCGGCGAACCGTTGGCGGGCATCGCTGGCGGGACGTCCCGGACCGTGGACGCCATTGCACAGGACTCCCAAGGAGCGCTGATCGTGCTCGTGACCGAAGCTCCCTCGGCGACCCAGACGGGCAGCCGGATTGGGCAGACGCGGCGCTGGACGGGAACCCAATGGGAGTCCCTGGGCGAGGTCTTGAAGCCGGGCCCGGGCAAAGTGCTGTGGGGGCTGCCTGACTTCGCCTTGGCGGGCGATGACGAACCCCTCGTGTCGTGGAACGAGAAGGTCGATCCGGCCGAGACCTATATGTCGGCCATCCACGTCTACCGCCTCAACCACTAGCCCCCGCCCACATGACCTTGCGTCGGTGCCTGCTCGTCTTCTTCGTCCTGTTCCAGGCGAGTGCCTGCCTGGAGATTCCCGAACTGGTCCCGCCTGCCTCCGTGGATGGAGGCGGCGTGGTCGACCCGCCGCAGGTCTCCCTCGCCTGGATGTCGCCGGAGCCGGACGTCTACACGAACGGCCCGCTCCTGATCCGAGTGGAGGCCACGGGCGATACTCCTGAGCGCGTGGAGTTGCTGGTGGACGGCGCACCCGTTGCTGAGCTCCCCCCGCCCAATGAACTGAACTTCGAAACCTCGTCCATCGCGGAGGGGAGCCATGTGCTCACCGCGCAGGCCACTCGAGGGACCCAGGTGTTCACGAGTCCCGGGCGCGGCATCACGGTCGATCGAACCCGGCCCCGGATGCTGACGTGGTCCCCTGCGAGCGGCGCGAACCAGGTGCCCGTGGATGCGGCCATCCACGCAACCTTCTCGGAGCTACTCCTGAGGAGCACGATCAGCGAGCGGGCCTTATTTGTTTCTGCGCCGTCCTCCTTCGTGATTCCGCACATCACTCTCTCGGACGATGGGACGTCGCTGTCGATGACTCCCTTCGCTTTGCGGATCTTGAACACGACGGTCACGGTCTTCGTGACCTCAGGGGTGACGGATCTGGCTGGCAATCCAGTCGAGCCGCCGCAGGAGATGTGGAACTGGCATGTTCCGGCCTACCTTCTGGTGGGAGAGCCCTTGTTCTCCGGAAAGCTCGAGGAGAGCGACATCAGCGAAACGTCACTTCGCGTGGATCAAGACTCCCATCCCGTCGTGGCCTGGACCCAGGACGCGAGCGCTCACGTGAAACGCTGGGACGGTGAGCGCTGGGAGCATCTGGGAAATCCCCTGGGCGCGGGCGCGAACAACCTCCTCTGGAAGAGCACCCTGCAGATGGATGTCGAAGGACGCCCGCTGTTGGCGTCGCTGGAATACGAGGGCCTCAAGGGCCAGATCCAACTCCGGAGATGGACCGGCACGACCTGTGAGACCCTGGGCCCTCCGCTGACGACGACGCTGACCCAGGGACGCATCCGGTGAATGGGACTCAGCTCCGGCGTCCGGAGCCTCCCATCGTGGCCTGGTACGAAGAGGATTCGACGCAGGCGCAAATCGTGTTGCACCAGTGGGATGGCAGCCAATGGAGCCCGAAGGGCTTGCCGCTACCCATGAAGAAAGGCGCGGTCACCAACCGTCTGGGCTTCGACCTGGATGCACTGGAGCGTCCTGTCTTCTCTTTTTGCGAGCTGGGTTCGGGCGTGCCCGAAGTGGGCCGCGTGATGCAGTGGACCGGTTCCTCCTGGGCGGACCTCTCGTCAGGCCTCGAGGGCCTTCCGACAGCGAGTGCCGTGGGGGCCGACGGGACCGTGTTCGTGGGGATGAAGGCCCTCGTGAACGGAGCCTGGAGAAGCCTCATCAAGAAGTGGGACGGCTCGACATGGATTGCGGTCGGTCATCCCCTGGACACCATTGGGCCTGGACTGGACCGCGTCGTGGAGTCCATCACCTGGGACTCTCAACAGAAACTCGTGGTGTTCGCCACGGAAGCGACTTCCTCGTCCGACACCTCCATGCGGGTAGGAGGGCAGGCGCGACGCTGGATGGGAAGCTACTGGAGCTCGCTGGGGGGCGTCCTGATGCCGGGCGCCGGAAAGAAGACCTGGGGGACGCCCGCGTTCGCCCTGGCCGCGGATGACGAGCCCCTCATTTCGTGGACGCAGCGGGTCGATCCGGCCGACACCGTCATGTCGGCCATCCACGTCCACCGCCTCAACGACTAGCCCTACCCCCAGTCCCTCCGCCCACCTACACTGTCGTCTCCTGTCCCCCTGTCGCTTGGCGGACAACGGACCTACCCTCGGATCCGTCCAGGGAAATCTTGCGAGAACGGGCGCTTTCCGGTGGACGTGTTTAGATTCGCTCCGCCCCTCCCCTGCATGCGAGGCCTCTGCTCCATGAAGAACGCGGTCCTGACATCTCCAGAGGGTGAGCCAACCGCGAGCGGTGGGCCCGCTCCCGTGAACTCCGCCAAGCAGCGCGTCCTCGTCGTCGACGACTTCGACGACGCCCGCGAGATGTACGCCGAATACCTGGAGTTCTGCGGGTTTGAGGTGGACACCGCGAAGAACGGCCTGGAGGCCGTGGAGAAGGCCCAGGAGGGGGAGCCGGACATCATCCTCATGGACCTGTCCCTCCCCGTCATGGATGGCTGGGAGGCGACGCGGCGCATCAAGCAGGACACGCGCACCCGTGACATCCCCGTAATGGCCCTCACCGGCCACGTGCTCGCCGGCAACGCCGAGCACGCCCTGTCCGTGGGCGCGGACGAGTTCGTCGCCAAGCCCTGCCTGCCCCAGGACCTGGAGAACAAGATCCGCAACATGCTCAAACCCAGCAAGGCGAAGTCCCGCTCGGGTCAGGAGTAACCCCAGGCGCCGCCCCGCGGTGTCCATGGGTGGACACTCGGGTGCGGTACCCTGCGCCGGGACGGGCTCCCGCGGGCCCCCCGGTTGACCCCCGGACGCGGGAAACGTAGGCAACCCTGGTGGGCTCTCCCGCCTCGTCTTCTCCACCTGACGCGTGGACTCCTCCCGAGGAGTTCGACGAATACCGCATCGTGCGGCCGCTCGGACGGGGACGCACGGGCCGGGTGTACCTGGCGCACGACACGCTCCTGGAGCGCCCCGTCGCGGTGAAGTTCATCCCGTCGCTGGGCTCCAACGCGCTGGCGCGCTTCCTGGTGGAGGCCCGCGCCGCCGCCCGCATCCAGCACCCCAACGTCGTCACCCTGTACCGGGTGGGACAGCTGGAGGATCAGCCGTACCTCATCTCGGAGTTCATCCGGGGCGTCAGCCTGGACCGGCTGGCCCGGCCCGTGTCCTGGGAGCGCGCGCTGGGCATCGGGCGGGACCTGGCCCGGGGCCTGGGCGCCGCGCACCGCCGGGGCGTGCTCCACCGCGACATCAAGCCCGGTAACGCCGTCCTCACGGAGAGCGGCGAAGTGAAGCTGCTCGACTTCGGCCTGGCCAAGCTGCTCGACCGTGCCGAAGCCAGCGAGCCCACCCCGCCTCGTGCGCCCCTGCCTCCGCCGGAGCTGCCCGCGGATTGGGATCCGGAAGCCAGCCCCGCGCTCGGCGCCCGTTCGCTGGACGGCGTCTTCCTGCCGTCCCTGCCGCGCGGCGCGCTGGTGGGCACGCCCTACTACATGTCCCCGGAGGCCTGGGCCGGCGAGGAACTCACCGCGCGCAGTGACGTGTACTCACTGGGCGTCGTGCTCTACGAGCTGTGCGCGGGCCGGGGCCCCTTCCGCGATGTGCCCTGGCGCGAGCTGTCCGAGGCCGTGCGCACCCGCGACGTGCGCCCCCTCCAGGAGGTGGCCTCGTCAGTGGACCCGGGCTTCGCCGCCGCCATCGACAAGTGCCTGAAGCGCGACCCCGCCCAGCGCCACGCGTCCGCCGCGCAACTGCTCGACGCGCTGGAGGCGCTGACGCGCGAGGAGCTTCCGGCCGTCATTCCGGAGGGCAATCCCTACCGTGGCCTCCGCGCCTTCGAGGCCGAGCACCGCGGCCTCTTCTTCGGCCGCCGCCGCGAACAGCGCGCCGTGCTGGAGCGGCTCAAGGCGGAGGCCTTCCTGCTGATGACGGGCGACTCCGGCGTGGGCAAGTCGTCCCTGTGCCTCGCGGGCATCCTCCCGGCCGTAATGGACGGCACGCTGGAGGACGGCCGGCGCTGGCGCACCGCGCGGCTCGTGCCCGGACGCAGGCCCGTGTCCGCGCTCGCCGTGGCGCTCGCGCCGGTGCTGGAGGTGGACGAGGAGCCGCTCGCGGAGACGCTGCGCCAGGACCCCACGTCGCTCGGCCGCAGGCTGCGCGCGAAGCTGGGCACGCAGGGCGGACTGCTCGTCTACATGGACCAGCTGGAGGAGCTGGTGACGCTGTCCCCGCCGGAGGAGGCCGCGCTCGCGGGCGCCGCGCTGGGGTCGCTCACGGAGGCGGCCGGGGGACTGCGGCTGCTCGCCACCGGCCGCAGCGACTTCCTCACCCGCCTCACCGCCGTGCCCGGCCTGGGCCCGGAGGTGCCGCACGCGCTGTTCCTCCTGCGCGCGCTCACCCCGGAGGAGACTCGCGAGGCCATCGTCGGCCCCGCGCGCGTGAAGGGCGTGGGCTTCGAGTCCGAGAACGTGGTGGACGCGCTCGTCGCCTCCACGGCGGCCTCCGACGGCGGCCTGCCGCTGCTCCAGTTCGCGCTGGCGGAGCTGTGGGACGCTCGCGACGAGTCCCGTGGCGTGATGACCCAGGCGGCGCTGGACTCGCTGGGCGGCGTGTCCGGTGCGCTCGCCCGGCATGCCGACGCCGCGGTGGCCCGCCTGTTGCCCGACCAGCGCTCGGCGGCGCGCGGCGTGATGCTGCGCCTGGTGACGGCGGATGGCACCCGTGCGCGCAAGACGGACCGCGAGCTGGTGGGCGACGACCCTCGCTACCGCGCCGCGCTGGAGGCACTGGTGCGCGCGCGCCTGCTCGTGGCGCGTGAAGGCGAGGGCGGCACCGCGTACGAACTGGCCCATGAAGCGCTCCTCACCGGGTGGGCCACGCTGGCGCGCTGGCTGGTGGAGGCGGGCGAGCGCCGCGAGGTGCAGGCCCGCCTGGAGGCCGCCGCCGCGCAGTGGGAGCGCCTGGGCCATGCGCGCGAGTCGCTCTGGGGCCCTCGCCAGCTGGCGGAGACGGAGCTCCTGGAGCCGTCCGAGCTCACCCAGCGTGAGCAGTCCTTCCTCAGCACCTCGCGCAGCACGGGCGTGCGCAGCCGCCGCCTGAAGGTGGGCCTGGTGCTGGGCTTCCTCGCGTCGCTGGGGCTCGTGTACGCGGGCCTGCAGTGGCGCGAGCGCCGCATCCTCGACGTGCGCGTGCGTGGCGAGCTGGCCTCGGCCGGATCGGAGCTGGAGGCCGTGCGCCGTGAACGCGACGCGCTCCAGGCCGAGCGCGCGGAGGCCTTCCAGCTCTACGACACCGGCCACAAGGCGGACGGGGACCGGAGCTGGGCGAAGGTGGCGGGACACGCCGGACAGCTGTCCCACCACTTCGACGCCGTGGCGGACCAGCTGGAGCGCGCGCTGGCGCTGGCCCCCACGCGCACCGACGTGCGCGACGCGCTGGCGGACTTCCTCTACGAGCGCGCCCTGTGGGCCGAAAGCGAGCGCGAGCCCGTGCTGCCCGCGCTGCTCCAGCGCCTGCGCCTCTACGACCCCGACGGTGTGCGCTGGAACCGCTGGAACACGCCCGCGCACCTGTCCCTCCAGGTGGACGCGCCCGGCGCCTCCGCGGAGCTGCGCCCCGTTTCACGCGAGGCCTCGGGTCCGGAGGTCGTGGGCGAGCCCCTGCCGTCCCCGGGCGCGCTCCCCTGGGCCAACCTCACCGTGCCTCCAGGGAACTACCAGCTCACCGTGCGCGCCCCGGGCCACGAGGCGTCGGTGCAGCCGCTGCTCCTGACGCGCGGGGAGTCTCGGAACGTCGTCCTGCCGCTCGTCCGCGAGGGGGCGCTCCCTCCGGGGTTCGTGTACGTGCCCCCGGGCGACGTGCGCTTCGGCAGCGCCGCCGAGTCCAGCGTGCGCGACTTCTTCAACGCCACCCCGCTGCACACCGTGCCCGTGCAGGGCTTCCTCATCGCCCGCCACGAGACGACGTACGCGGACTGGCTCCAGTACCTGGCGGCCCTGCCCGCGGCGGAGCGCGCCTCGCGCCAGCCCAGCGTGGGCACGGGCGGCTACGCCGGGGGCCTGGCGTTGGAGCCGGACGGCAATGGCTGGCGCCTTCGCTTCCAGCCCGGCGGCGTGCGCTACACGGCGCGGACGGGCGAGCCCGTGCGGTACGCGCGGCGCTCGCAGCGCACGGAGCAGGACTGGCGCCAGTTCCCCGTCAGCGGCATCAACTTCGCGGACGCGGAGGCCTACGTGACGTGGCTGTCCACGTCCGGCCAGGTGCCGGGGGCGCGGCTGTGCTCGGAGCTGGAGTGGGAGCGCGCCGCGCGCGGCGTGGACGGTCGCGAGTATCCCCACGGCAACCGGCTGGGGCCGGACGAGGCCAACGTGGACGTCACCTACGGCAAGGATCCGGGCGGCTTCGGCCCGGACGTCGTGGGCAGCCATCCCGCGTCCCGCAGTCCCTTCGGCGCGGACGACATGGCCGGCAACGTCTGGGAGTGGACCCGCTCGTGGCTGGAGCCCGGCCGCCCGGTGGCTCGCGGGGGCAGCTTCACCTTCAACGTGACGAGCGCGCGGTCCTCCAACCGCGAGCTGCCAGAGCCCTCACTGCGCGACGTCACGGTGGGCCTGCGCGTGTGCGCGGACGCGCCCGTGTCCGGCGGTTGAGCGCCACCGGACACTGGAACCCCCCGGGAACCGCTGGCCTCGCCCTGGGGTCTGCTCCAACTGGAAGCCACTGGACGCTGCAAGTGCCCGGATGGGCCTCGTGTGGTTGCCGCTCCCGCACACCGGACTGACCTTGTGCCCTGTAACGCGGTGCGGGTCGGGGTCGGGGCAGGGAAGGGGCATCCAGATGAGGACGTTGCAGCGAGTGTTCGCGGCGTGTCTCGCCGTCGTGGCGGTGGGCTGTGGCACGGAATCGTCGGAGCCCGAGGCTCCCTCCCTGCGCACGCAGGTGGCGGAGGTCGTCTCGCCCAATGGGCGCAACCTCAACGGCCGCAACCTCAACGGCCGCAACCTGAACAACGGCGAGCTGGGCAGCATGCTGGTGTCCGTGGCGTACGCGGGCGCTACCTCCGCCTCCGGCAAGGCGCTGACCAACGTGCGGCTGCAGGGCTCGGCTTTCGTCGGCCTGGACGGCCCCAACCCCGTGACGGGCATGGGCTTCAATGGCGCCCGCTTCGTCGGCAAGCTGGGCGACGGCTCCACCCTGCCCGTGCGCGTGGACAGCATCACCCAGGGCAGCGGCGGCGACAGCGACCTGTGGTCCTACCAAGTCTCCTACCAGGGTTCGGACGGCAGCTGGAACTCCGTGTGCCAGGACGCGAACGGTGGGGCGCTCTCCGCCATCGCCGTGGCCGGCCGCTGGAACTACCTCCAGGGCGTGGCGGGCGGCGGCGAGAAGATTGAGGACGCCACCGCCTTCACCTTCGCCTGCGAGGGCGCCGCCATCGCGAAGTGCATGCACTTTGGTTACAAGCCCTGGGCCACCGTCAACGGCCAGAGCCTCGCGGGTCACCACCAGGCCTGCACCCGCATGGTTCGCGCGGACTTCTGTGGCGACGGCGCGTCGCACACCACCGATGGCCAGTGGGTCAACCTCTACGACGGCGTGGGCGTCCAGACGGACACCGAGTCCTGGAGCACGGAGGCCGAGTGGAATGAGGCCGGCGCGCGTTGCTTCACCTCGGAGACCCGCGCCCACGCGCCCGTGACGTGCTCGGGCTTCAACCCCATCCCTGACTGCGGCAGCACCAGCCACTTCCAGTCCGGCACCCGCCTCATCAGCGAGTCGCCCTACGGGGTCAGCGGCTTGTAGCCTCACCGGCTACAGCAATCCCAGACTTGTAACGGACTAGGTTACAAAATCTGGAAGTCGATGAAAGTCAGTGTTTCATGTTATGAGAACGCTCCATTCGCCTCCGCGTCGCAAGGACCGGAGGGGCATGGGGCGTTTTCCGCATTCACGGAGGGGGACGGGACCGGTGTGTCCGGGGTTCCGCGCACGGTGAGGGGGAGGGCGCCCCATCGCGAGGCTGTCGTCGCGGTCACCCCGTCGTGAGTGGAGCACGCCCCATGAAGCCTGAGCTGTCCCTATTGTGGAAGCATTCCCGGAAGCGTCTGCCGTTCGCGCTCCTGGCCTCGTCGCTGGCGGTGGGCTGTGGCCAGCCCGCCCCGGAGACGTCCGAGACTCCCGCGCCTTCCGCGCCCCAGGCGGACTCCTCCGCCCAGGCCGTGGACCCGTCCGGCAACCTGGAGGTGGCGCTTGGTACGACCCTGCAGGCCCTGGAGGGGGACGAAGCGCGTCCGGTGGTGGAGTCCCTCTTCGCGATTCCCCAGGGCGCGGCCAGCAAGTCCACGGCCACGGTGTTCCAGCTGAAGCTGAAGTCGAATCGCTCGGAGAACGAGGCGTTCCGCGGTGGGACGCTTTCGATGGCGGACGGTGCGCAGCAGCTGACGTTCCGCGACGACGGCCAGGGTGGCGACGCGGTGGCGGGGGACCTGCTCTTCACGGCCTCCGGCACGTTCGACTTCGTGGCGCTCCAGACCCAGCAGCAGCGCATTGCCCAGGCGCAGTCCCAGTCGCAGACGCAGCTGACCACGGCCGTGTTCGAGAACCGCCAGTTGGTGGCCACCGTGCCGGTGACGGCGCTGAGCACGCAGTTCCCGGTGGGCCAGCCCGTGCCCATCCAGCCCATTGGTCTGGCGTCGCTGGTGGACCCGGCGCGCTCGCTCATCATCCGCGCGCCCGGCGTCGTGAACGACACGACGCGCACGTATGACCCGTGCACCGGCGTGGGCAACCCGAACGGCAAGTGGACGTTCAACTACCTGATGACGGAGATGGCGAACCAGCCCTTCACGGGCGTGGCTCCCACCACCTTCGTGCGCGAGTGGCTGCGCCAGTGGGAGCAGCCGCGCACCATCAACGGCTTCGTGAACCCGCCGCGCACGTCCATCGCGGCGAACCTCATCGGGCCCTGGCCGAAGCTGTCCTCCGGCGAGCTGAACCTGGCGAGGTCGCCGTTCAAGCTCATCGCCATCGTGAACCGGCTGGACCTGGCCGGCAGCAACCCGGCCTACGGCGCGGGCAGCGCGGGCGAGGGCCGCTTCATCTTCGCGGCCACCACGGGCACGGGGTCGAGCTGCTACACGGTGCCCTTCCTGGTCATCCTGGAGTACGGGGTGGACAAGACCGGCTGCGTGAACATCAAGACCTACGCGCAGCAGTGGCAGGCCCTGTCCGGGCTGCCGCTGGGCAGCGCGTCGTACAACGCGGCGCTGGAGGCCCTGACGGAGCAGTTCGCCAAGCGCGACCTGTCCCCGCGCAAGCCCAACCGCAGCTCCATCAACCAGGTGCGCACCAACGACGACTGGTTGGCCCACCCGTGGGAGCTGCGCGAGTTCCGTCTCTGGAACGGCTCCATCAACCCGAACTCGTACTCCACCACGCCGCCGCCGGCGCTCGGGCTGCTCAACAGCCACACCGTGGCCCAGACGCCGGACCGCACCCGGCAGACCTCGTTGTTCCCGGCGTACGTGAACGCCAACACAGGGCCCATCATCTCGGGCACGTACTCTGTTCCGCTGCCGTGGGCCGGTGGCACCTTCCGCTCGGGCCGCGCCCTGGTGACGAACCCCGTGGCCACCCCGCCGTTCTGGAGCCTGCCGGCGTCCGCCATCCCCAACCGCCAGGCGCGGCACGTCTTCTCGCTCAACACCTGCGACGGCTGCCACGGTGACGAGCTGGGCACGAACTTCACCCACGTGAGCTGGACCGGCGCGCTGTCGCCGTTCCTCAGCGGCGCGCTCACCGTGCCGGACCGCGCGGACGGGACGCCCGTGCGCACCTTCAACGAGGTGCTGGCGCGCCAGACGTTCCTGGACCAGATGGCAAACCAGAGCTGCCTCACCACGGCGTTCGTGACCGCCGCGCCGAGCGTCCACTGAGCCTCGTCCGGATGTGAAGAAAACGCGGCCTCCGTCCCTTCGCGTGGGACGGAGGCCGTCGTCTTTCCAGCCGCCGTCCGCATGTCTCCCCGCCTGTCAGGGGGACGGGCCGTGCGTGTTCTCCAGGTTCACGGGTGGTGGTGGCACGACTTCCCCGGCCGGGGGGGCGGCACCACGTTTACCCGGCCCCGGGGACCGCCCCCGGGTGGAACTCCAGGGCCAATGGCCCCTGGGGGCCGGGGAGGCAGGCCGTGGAACGCACCGAAGAGACAGCGGGTCTTCGAGCCCGGCGCACGGGTTCACGGTGGGGAGCCGTGCTGGCCGTTGTCTGGTTGGCTGGCGCATGCGGACAGCGCTCCGAGGAGGCCGCCGCGCCCACCGCGCCGACGGTGGTGTCGCTGGGACCGGAGAACGTGGTGCGCGTGGAGCCCCAGAAACTGGAGAACGGTCCCGTCATCTCCGGGACGCTCCAGGCGCGGCGGCTGGCCAGCGTCCGCGCGGAGGTGGGGGGCAGCATCCTGGACGTGATGGCGGACCAGGGCCAGACGGTGAAGGAGGGGCAGCCCCTGGCGCGAGTGGAGGAACACACGCTGCGCGAGCAGGTGCTGGCGGCCAGCTCCAGCCTGCGCGTGGCGCGCAATGCCTTGCAGGTGGCGAAGACGGATGAGCAGCGCAATCAAACCCTGGTCAAACAGGGCGTCATCACCCGCCGCGACTTCGAACGCGCGCAGCTCACACGGACGCAGGCGGAGGGACAGCTGGCGCAGGCGCAGGCGCAGCTGAAGCTGGCGCAGGATCAGCTGTCGCGCACGAAGGTCTCCGCGCCCTTCACGGGCGTGGTGAGCGAGCGGCAGGTGAACGCGGGCGACATCGTCCAGCCGGGCGCGCCCCTCTTCGTCGTGGTGGATCCCGCGACGTTGCGGCTGGAGGCCTCCGTGCCCGCGGCGCAGCTGGGCCAGGTGAAGGTCGGAACGCCCGTGGACTTCCGCGTGAACGGCTACGAGGACCGCGCCTTCAAGGGTGAGGTGGAGCGCATCAACCCGGCGGTGGACCCCGCCACGGGCCAGGTGCGCATCTACGTGGGCATCCCCAACAACGAGCAGACGCTCCTGTCCGGCCTGTTCGCGCTGGGGCGCGTGGCGTCCCAGTCGAAAGAGGCGCTGGCCGTGCCGGTGGACGCGCTCGACACGCGCCAGGAGCCGCCCACCGTGCAGCGCATCTCCAACGGCAAGGTGGAGGAGGTGGCGGTGACGCTGGGCCTGCGGGATGACGTGGCGCAGGCCGTGGAGGTTCGCTCGGGGTTGAAGGCTGGGGACGTGGTGCTGCTCGGCTCCGCGCGCGACCTGACCAACGGCACGCCCGTGAAGCTCACCGCCGCGCCGGAAGGGCCGAAGAAGCAGCGGCCGGTTTCTCCACCGGAAGCCCAGCAGGGCGTGGGCGGCGCGGGCAACGCGTCCGGCGGCAGTGGCCCCTCGCAGGCTCCGGCCGCGGCCGGGACTCCCACGCCTCCGGCCCAGGCACCCGCGAAGTAACGCCAGACCTCTCCACCCCTTGAAGCACCGCAGGAGTCGTCCGTGTTCATCTCCGACTTCGCCATCAAGCGCCCCATCGTCACCATCACGGCGATGGTGGTGCTCGTCGTGTTCGGCATCGTGGCGCTCTTCAACCTGGAGACGGACGAGTTCCCGGACGTTCAGCAGCCGGTCATCAACGTCACCATCGCGTACCCAGGGGCCTCACCCGACACGGTGGAACGCGAGATTGTCGAGCCCATCGAGGACGCCATCTTCGCCATCTCCGGCGTGGACGGGAAGAAGACCACGTCCAGCTCCACGGACAGCCTGGCGAACTTCACGGTCTTCTTCGACTTCGAGAAGGACATCCAGGAGGCGTCCCAGGACATCCGCGACGCCATCTCCAGCAAGCGCGCGGACCTGCCGCAGGAGATGGAGGAGCCCATCCTCACGCGCTTCGACCCGGCGGACCAACCCATCGTGTCGCTGGTGCTGACGTCGGACGCGCTGGACGTGCCCGCGCTGTCGCTCATCGCGGATCCGCTGGTGGTGGGGGATTTGCGCTCGGTGCCGGGCGTGGCGCAGGCCACGGTGGTGGGCGGCGTGGACCGGGAGATGACGGTGCAGGTGCGGCCCGCGGCGCTCCAGGCGGCGGGCCTGTCGGTGGCGCAGGTGGTGGCGGCGCTCCAGGCGCAGAACCTGGCGGCGCCGGTGGGCCGGCTCAACACCGAATTGCAGGAGCGCACCATCCGGCTCAAGGGCCGCCTGGAGACGCCGGAGGACTTCGCGCAGGTGCCCATCGCGGAGCGCAACGGGCGCACGCTGCGGCTGGGCGAAGTGGCGGACGTGTTCGCCGGCACCGAGGAGCCGCGCACCCTGTCGCTCTACAACGGCGCGCAGGCGGTGGGCATCGAGGTCATCAAGTCCAAGGGCCACAGCACCACGGAGGTCGCGGACGGCGTGCGCGAGCGGGTGAAGATGCTCCAGCAGCGGCTGCCCGCCAACGCGAAGCTGGAAATCGTCCGCGACGCGGGCACGCGCGTGGAGAACTCCGTCATCAACGTGCAGCAGGCGCTGATTGAAGGCGCGCTGCTCACGGTGCTGGTGGTGTTCCTGTTCCTCAACTCATGGCGCTCCACGGTGATTACGGGCCTGGCGCTGCCCGTGTCCGTGCTGGCGTCGTTCGTGAGCGTGTGGGCGTTCGGCTTCACGCTCAACACGATGTCGCTGCTGGGCCTGACGCTGGCCATCGGCATCCTCATCGACGACGCCATCGTGGTGCGCGAGAACATCGTGCGGCACGTGGAGATGGGGAAGGACCACTACACGGCGTCGCGCGAGGGCACGAACGAGATTGGCCTCGCGGTGGCGGCGACGACGTTCTCCATCGTGGCGGTGTTCGTCCCGGTGGCGTTCATGTACGGCGTGGCGGGTCAGTGGTTCAAGCCGTTCGCGCTCACCATCGCGTGCTCGGTGCTGGTGTCGCTGTTCGTGAGCTTCTCGCTGGACCCCATGCTCAGCGCGTACTGGCCGGACCCGCAGGTGGAGAAGGGCGAGCGGCGCAACTTCATCTCGCGCGGGCTGGAGCGCTTCAATCACTGGTTCGACCGGCAGGCGGACCGCTACAAGGGCGTCATCGCGTGGGCGCTGGACCACCGGCTCGCGATGGTGTTGCTGGCGGTGGGTTCGCTGGTGGGCGCGGTGGCGCTGCAAGGCGTCTTCGGCGGCGCGGGCTTCGTGCCGGTGAGCGACCGCGCGGAGATTGAGATGCTGGTGGAGACGCCCGCAGGCTCCAGCCTGGACTACACGCGGCGCAAGGTGGAGGAGGTATCCCGCCTCACGCGCCAGCATCCGGAGGTCGCGTACACGTACACGACCATCGGTGTGCCGTTGCCGCTGCGCTCGCCGGGTGTGGACCAGGCGCTGGTGTACGTGCGGCTCAAGCCGAAGACGGAGCGCAAGGCGAGCCAGGAGGTGCTGGGCAAGACGCTGCGTCAGGAGTTGCTCGCGGTGGGCGGCGCGAACGTGTCGGTGTTCACCAGCGGCTTTGGCGGGGCCATCAAGTCCATCCAGCTGGAGCTGCGTGGGCCAGAGTCCAAGGGGCTCAACCAGCTGGCGCAGCAGGTGATGAAGGAGGTGAAGCAGGTGCCGGGCGCGGTGGACGTGGGGCTGTCCACTCGCGGCGAGAAGCCGGAGCTGGAGGTGGAGCTGAACCGCGGTGTCGCGGGCCAGCTCAACGTGACGGTGGGCCAGGTGGCGCAGTCGCTGCGGCCGGCCTTCGCGGGCCTGGACTCCGGCGACTGGGTGGACCCCATTGGCGAGACGCGCGACGTGATGGTGCGCCTGGCGCCCCAGTTCCGGGAGAACCCATCGCAGCTGTCGCAGCTGCCACTGGTGGTGGGCACCAGCGCCACGGGCGCGCCGGTGGTGGTTCCACTGGGACAGGTGGCGTCGGTGAAGCAGACGGTGGGCCCGGCGCAGATTGACCACCTGAACCGCGAGAAGGTCATCAACGTGCAAGCGAACGTGGCGGGACGGTCGCTGTCGGAGGTGATGAACGGCATCCAGACGCGGCTCGAGGCGGTGAAGGTACCGCCGGGCTACGAGGTGTCCACGGGCGGCGAGTCCGCGGATCAACAGGAGGTGTTCGGCCGGGTGTTCCTGGCGCTAGGCGTGGCGGTGATGCTGATGTACCTCATCCTCGTCATCCAGTTCGGCTCGTTCATCGATCCGCTGGCCATCCTGGTGTCGCTGCCGCTGTCGTTGATTGGCGTGGTGCTGGCGCTGGTGGTGACGGGGGACACGCTGAACATCATGAGCCTCATCGGCGTCATCCTGCTGATGGGCATCGTCGCGAAGAACGCCATCCTGCTCATCGACTTCGCCAAGTGGCAGCACGAGAAGGGCATGCCCTTGCGCGAGGCGCTGATCGAAGCAGGGCGCATCCGCTTGCGGCCCATCATCATGACGACCTTCGCGCTCATCGCGGGCATGGTGCCGGTGGCGCTGGGACATGGTGAGGGTGGCGACTTCCGGGCGCCGCTGGGCCGCGCGGTGATTGGCGGCGTCATCACGTCCACGCTGCTCACGCTGCTGGTGATTCCGACGGTGTATGAAATCCTGACGGACGGTCGCGCGTGGATGACGGGGAAGCTGCGCCGGGTGTTCAAGGCGAGGGGCCAGGCCCACGGGCCAGCGCACGGTGGCGGCGAGCCCCGGCCCCACCCGCAGGCCCGGCAGGAGTGACGCGGAGAAGATGCTCGTGTCACCCTCAAGGAACGGTTGGCGCATCGCGCGGAGGGCCATAGGGTCGGGAGTGTGGAGCTCCTGTCCCCGCTGCCCGATTCGCACCGCTCGCTCGTCACCGAAGCCCTGGAGGCACTGGGCGTCACCCGCTGGGTCCTGAGCATCCATGACCCCAGCTTCCCCGGCCTCCCCGGAGAGGACCTGGGGCGCGGCTCTCCGTACTCCGAGGGCGCCGCGCGCTTCCTCGCCTTTGCTCGGGACCTGGGCTTCACCGGCATCCAGCTGGGGCCGCAGGGACAGACCACCGCGTACAACCCGTCGCCGTATGACGGCACGTTGTTCTCGCGCAACACACTGAACGTGGCGCTCGCTCCGCTCACGGATCCGCATGGACCCTGGGGCGCACTGCTGTCCGCGGACACCCTGGCGCGGCTCGTCTCCGAAGTACCCGAGGACGTGGGTCCGGAGGCCCGGTACTCCTCCGCGTGCCGGGGCCAGGCGCTGGCGCTCCAGGAGGCGTGGGACACCTTCCGGCGCACCCGGGAGCCAGGGCTGGTTCGTCGCTTCGCGGACTTCCGCCTGGAGCAGCGGGAGTGGCTGGAGCGGGATGCGCTCTTCGACGTGCTCGCCGCTCGGCATCACACGCCGGATGACTGGCGCGGTTGGGCGGATTCGTTGGATGGGCGCCTGTTCGCGCCGCGTGCTGGCGAAGAGACGCAGGCGGAGGCGCGCATCCGGGAGTTGCTCACCGTCGAAGCCGATGCGGTGGAGCAGTACGCCTTCCGCCAGTTCCTCGTGTACGAGCAGCATGGGCTGCTGCGGGTGCGCGCGGGGGCCTGGGGACTCAAGCTGTATGGGGACCTCCAGATTGGTTTCTCGCCTCGGGACACGTGGGCGCGGCAGGGGCTGTTCCTGGGCGCGTACCTCATGGGGGCTCCGCCCAGCCGCACCAATCCGGAGGGCCAGCCGTGGAACTACCCGGTGCTGGATCCGGAGCAGTACATCGCTCCGGACGGTTCGGGCCCTGGGCAGGTGCTGCGCTACATGGACGCGCGGCTGGGCAAGATGCTCTCCGAGTACGACGGGCTGCGCATCGACCACCCGCACGGGCTCGTGTGCCCTTGGGTGTACCGCGCGGGCTCGGCGGATCCGCTGCGCGCGGTGCAGGGTGGGGCGCGGCTGTTCTCGTCGCCGGACCTGCCGGACCACCCGGCGCTGGCGCGGTACTCCATCGTGGCTTCGGCGCAGCTGGACCGCTCGGTGCCGCGTTACGCGGATGGGTGGGTGAAGGGGCTCACGGAGGAGCAGGTGGCTCGGTACGCCATCCTCTTCGACTCCGTGGTGCGCACGGCGCGGGCGCATGGCCGGGCCCGAGAGGACGTGCTGTGCGAGGTGCTGAGCACGCTGCCGTATGAGCTGTCACGGGTGATGGCCCGCGATGGTCTGGGCCGCTTCCGCGTCACGCAGAAGGCGGACCTGAACAACCCGGCGGACGTGTACCGCAGCGAGAACGTGGCCCCCGAGGACTGGGTGATGGTGGGCAACCACGACACGAAGTCACTCTGGCGGCTGGTCTCCGAATGGCAGTGGAAGCACGCGCTGCGCGCCCAGGCGGACTACCTCGCGGAACGGCTGCATCCCGATGCGGAGGGGCGTGAGGCCTTCGCGCGTCAGCTGGCGGAGGACCCGGGGCTGCTCGCGCAGGCGAAGTTCGCGGACCTGTTCGCCAGCCGTGCGCGCAGCGTGATGGTGTTCTTCGCGGACCTGCTGGGCATGCCGGATACGTACAACGCGCCGGGTTCCGTGGACGCGCGCAACTGGTCGCTGCGCATCCCGGCGGACTGGGCCGAGCACTACCAGCAGCGGCTGCGCGTGGGGGCCGCGCTCAACTTGCCTCAGGTGCTCGCCATGGCGCTGCGCGCGGGCGGATCCGAAGCCCGAGCCCGTCACGCGGAGTTGCTGACCCGGCTGGACGCCGCTGCTGCCCGACTGCGAAGCGGCGTGCGGTGAGTCGCACCCCGACGGGGACGCGCGGCTCGAACCTGTCCGACAGTCGGACAGGTTTTTCAGGTGATGCGCCGCATGTCGAAGCGTGACTGGAGCTTCCACTGCCCGTCGGCTTCCTGGATCTCCCCGCGCCAAGTGAAGCGGTCCGGGCCGATGTCGGAGAAGCTCCAGCGGATGGGCTTCCCGTGGTGCTCGCCCAGCAGGACGAGCCGGTCCCCATCCCGTCCTCCAGACAACCGGTTGATGGCGCCACCCGTGGGACTGATCCAGGTGATCTGCCACTTGCCTCCAGCCTGGTCGAACGTGCGCACCGTGGTGCCGTAGCGCTTGTTCGCACCGGGACCTGACTGCGCGGGGGCGTGCCGCGACGGCACGATGAACACGTCCTGCAGGGCCCGTCCCTCCAGCACCCAGTGGAACCACCACTCGCCCTGGCTCTGGCGGACGCTCCCGTCCGGGTCATGGTCCTGGATGGTCCCGGCCCAGCCTCCCGCCAACCAGCCGAAGGTGGCCGCCGCGTCCCCCAGCTCGCTCGAAGGGCCTGGACTCACCAGTGCCTCCACGAACGCCTGCGCCGGGGACACGGGGGCGGCGGGCCCTTCCGCGAGCCTGCGCCAGATGCCGGCGTATTCGATGGGCAGCCCGTCCGTGTCCACGTCCAGCATGGCGTTGAAGCCGCTCTCCAGACTCTCGTAGCGGTAGCGCGTGGGGCCCGCGCGTGTGTAGCCCTGCCGCGCGGGTACGACCTCCAGCGAGGGAAACCGCACCCACGCCGCGCGGATCTCCGCGCTGGTGCCTTCGCCCAGCCGCAGCCGGTTGATGGGCAGCGCATTGGTGGAGGGGCTCAGGCCCAGGTCCACATCGGTGCAGCCCTTCAGCGCCTCCGCGACCCGGCCGTCCTTCCGCCAGTGGCCCTCTCCGTCATGCTCCAACGTGAGCGTCCGGTGCTCGCCGCGCCACGATTGCGTCACGCTCACCCGGCGCGTGCGCCACGCACTGTCACAGACGACCGAATACTCCGCCCTCAGCGGTGACCCCTGCTCCGCGACGAGGATCAAGCCGGAGAGCTCCGTGCCCTCCTTCCCGCGCCTCACGCGGGCATGCTCGAATCCCAGGTCATCCATCACGCGCCGCCAGATGAGCTCCCGCGTGACTGCCGTTGCCTCCATCGCCATGATTCGGTCACCCCGTTGGATATGCGGGGCAGGATGGAAGGACGGACCTTGGCCGACTTGGGGAAAGTGGACCTGACCACGGTGCGCCGGCTGGCCTCCGGGGACGGATGGCGCGTGAGCGAGATCGTCTGTCGCTCCGGTCCCAGGGACCCTGTCTTCGAGGAACAGCACACCTGGGTGTCCGTCTCCGCCGTCCTGTCGGGGAGCTTCACCTACCGCTCCCGGAATGGACGCGTGCTGCTGACGCCCGGCTCACTGCTGCTCGGGGAACAGCACACGTCCTTCTGCTGCGGCCACGAGCACGGCGTGGGTGACCGCTGCATCGCGTTCCACTTCAAACCCGAGCTCATGGAAGAGGTGGCCAGGGACCTGTCGGGCGTGACGCGCACGGACTTTCCCAAGCACCGGCTGCCTCCCCTCCAACGGCTCGCACCGCTCATCGCGGACGTCCAGGCGCTGGCCGAGCAGCCGGGCTCGCGCGGCGCGGAGGAAATGGCGCTGCGGATGGCGGGCGCGGCGCTGAGCGGCATCCACGAGGGCTCCGCCCGCCCCATCACCGCCACCGAGGAGCGCCGCATGGCGGAGGCGCTCCGGTTGATGGAGGCCCGGCTCGTGGAGCCCCTCTCCCTGGGCGTGCTCGCGCAAGAGCTGGGCATGGGCCGCCACCCCTTCCTGCGCACCTTCCGCAAGGTGGTGGGAGAGAGCCCCTACAGCTACATCCTCGGCCGTCGCCTGACACTCGCCGCTGAACGCTTGCGGACGGACCGTGAGCGCATCGCGGACGTCGCCTTCGCGTGTGGCTTTGGCGACCTGTCTGAATTTATCCGCCGCTTCCGTACCCGCTTCGGCGTCACGCCTTCCTCCTACCGCGCCCGTGCTCGACCCGGGTCAGCAAGGACAGACGTCGCGCACGACCCGACTTGAGCGGTCGCTGTCACCCTCAGCAGGCTTCACTTCACACAGAGCGGGACTCCGCACTCTCCTTGGAAATCATCGTTCTCGATGCTATCGGGTCTGCGCAATTCTTCATCCGTGTGAGGCAGGGACCGCGTGGCGAATCATCGTGAGTGGGAGTTCGGGGCGCATCGCGCGTACTTCGAGGCGCCGGACCTGTTGGTGATGAAGTTCAACGGGCCCTCGAAGATGGAGGACTCGAAGAAGGTGCTGGAAATCTGTCAGGAGGTTTCGAAGAACGGACCGGTGTTCGTCATCTCCGACGTGTCCAACTCCAGCATCGAGAAGGACTCGCGCGAGCTGCTGGTCGCGCAGGCGAAGGCCGAGTGGTTCCGTGGCCACGTCTACCTGGGCACGGGCCCGCTCCAGCGCGCGGGCGCGAAGGCGCTGATGCTCGCCCTGTACTTCACCGGCAAGTGGACGGTGGACGTGGACTTCGCCGACTCGGAGAAGGACGCGCGCGACCTCATCGCGAAGAAGCGCGCCCAGCCGCCCAAGAAGTAGCCGCCTCCCGTCGCCTCAGTGCTGGACGTCCAGCACGAGGCGCGTGGGGTCCTTCAGCTCCAGCACGCGGAACGGGGCGCGGCGCGCGGTGCCCAGCACCCACGTCACCTCGCCCTCGAAGTCGCACACGCGCTCCAGGCCCAGCAGGGTCGGCAGCGCGGGCTTGAGCGAGCGCTGCGCCACCGTGGCCTGCCCCTGGTCGTCGTGCGCCCGCGCCAGCGTGAAGCGCACCTCCAGCGCGGCCTGTCCCGGCGTCTTCACGTCGTCGCCGGAGCCGCACTGCTGCACCGGCGTCTTCACGTACCCCAGCTGGTAGCCCGGCAGGCGCGGCCCGTCGAACTCGAACACCGTGCGGTCGTAGTCCGCGTGCGTCCCCGTGCGCACCGAGCGCAGCGTGATGGACGGGGGCTCGCCGCGCGGCCTCTCCACCGTCGCCGTCGTCCACGCCGCGTCCGCCGCGCTCCCGGAGTCCGGCGCTGCCTCCGCCGTGGACGCCGGCTTGCCCGCGTCTTCCTTCACGTCCAGCACCTGGTGCACCACCGGGGCGGTGGCGGCCGGGCCCTCGCGCGGCAGGGTGTTGGCGGGCGGATTCGCGGCCGGTACGTCCATGGGGACGGTCTGGGGCTCCTGCTTCTGGCAGCCCTGGCCCAGCAGTCCCACCGCCACTCCCAGCACGTACATTCCCAGTCGCAGACGCATCCGATTCCTCCCGTCAAACCCCGTCAGCCGGGGACTTCCCGAGTCCTCGCACACCGCGTGCCCCAGGACCATGGAAGATGCGCCTTCCCGGCGCCGTTGCGTATAGGGTCCGCCGGGCCGCGTCCCCCCGGCCCCCCTTCGTGCACTGGAGAGATCCGCACCATGGCCATTGACCTGACCTCCCTCCCGCGTCCCTCTCGCGATGACACCACCGTGAGCACCATGGTGCGTGGGCTCGTGGGCAGTGAAATCCTCCGCATCGCCGCGGAGATTCGCGAGCTCGTGGCCAAGGGCAACAAGGTGTGCAACCTCACCGTGGGGGACTTCAACCCGAAGGAGTTCCCCATCCCGGACGGCCTGCGCGACCAGATTGGCGCCGCGCTCCAGGGCGGTGAGACGAACTACCCGCCGTCCGACGGTGTGCTGGAGCTGCGCCAGGCCGTGCAGCGCTTCTACGAGCGCTCCCTGGGTCTGAAGTACCCGCTGGAGGGCATCACTATCGCGGGCGGCGCGCGGCCCGTCATCTACGCCATCTTCCGCGCGGTGCTCGACCCGGGCGACGTCGTCGTCTACCCGGTGCCGTCGTGGAACAACAACCACTACGCCCACATGCTGGGCGCGAAGAGCGTGGTGGTGACCACCGAGGCATCGGCGGGCTTCATGCCCACGCTGGCGCAGCTGGAGCCGCACCTGTCGTCCGCGCGCCTGCTCTGCCTGTGCAGCCCGCTCAACCCCACCGGCACCATGCTGGACCCGGAGGCCCTGCGCGCCATCTGCCAGCGCATCGTCGAGGAGAACCGCGCGCGCGAGGGCCGCGGCCAGAAGCCTCTCATCCTGATGTACGACCACATCTACTGGGTGCTGAACTTCGGCAAGAAGCACGTCACGCCCGTGGAGCTGGTGCCGGAGATGGCGCCGTACACCGTGTTCGTGGACGGCATCAGCAAGGCCTTCGCCGCCACCGGCGTGCGCGTGGGCTGGGGCGTGGGCGCGCCCACCATCATCTCCCGCATGCGCGACGTGCTGGGCCACGTGGGCGCCTGGGCCCCCAAGGCCGAACAGGTCGCCACCGCGCGCTACCTGGACGACGTCCCCGCCACCGAGTCCTTCCTGACGACGATGCGTCAGCGCGTCGACCAGCGCCTGGAGGCCCTCTACAAGGGCTTTCAGCGCATGAAGGACGCGGGCCTGCCGGTGGACGCCATCGCGCCGCAGGGCGCCATCTACCTCACCGTGCGCTTCGACGTGGTGGGCAAGGACGGCCTCGCCACCAACGACGCCATCCGCAAGCGCCTGCTGGAGAAGGCCCGCTTCGCCGTGGTGCCCTTCCAGGCGTTCGGCCTGGCGGAGGACACCGGCTGGTTCCGCCTCTCCGTGGGCGCCACCTCCGTCGCCGAAATCGAGGAGGCGATGCCTCGCGTGGAGGCCACCGTGCGTGAAATCCTCACGGCCCGGTAGCCACTTTCCTCCACAGGCTGGCAGACAGGGAATAGCCTGCCAGCCGTGGCGTTGAGGGCGCCGCCATCATGCTCAAGCGCTTCGTGGACGTCCGTGACGAGGAGGTAGGCGCGGTCCTCGGGGCGTTCGTCTACTTCTTCACGCTGATGTGCGGCTACGCCATCCTGCGGCCCATCCGCAACGAGATGGGCACCGCCGGGGACGTGAAGCACCTGCCCTGGCTCTTCACCGTCACCTTCGTCGTGATGCTGCTGGCGGTGCCGGCCTTCTCCGCGCTGGTGGCTCGCTACCCCCGGCGGGTGGTGGTGCCGCGCGTCTACCGCTTCTTCCTCCTCAACCTGCTGGTCTTCTTCGCGCTGCTCAAATGGGGCGTGGCGAAGGAGTCCGTGGCGCGCGCCTTCTATGTCTGGCTGAGCGTCTACAACCTGTTCGTCGTCTCCATCTTCTGGAGCTTCATGGCGGACGTGTTCGCCAGCGACCAGGGCAAGCGGCTCTTCGGCTTCATCGCCGCGGGTGGCACCACGGGGATGATTGTCGGCCCGTTCCTGGTGGGCAGACTTGCGGAGCCGGTGGGGCCGGTGAACCTCATCCTCGTGTCCGCGGTGATGCTGGAGGTGAGCGCGCAGTGCGTGCGCCGCCTGGGCCACTGGGCCAGGGACGTGCAGCACCAGCCCGCCACGCGCGAGGGGCCGGTGGGCGGCGGGATGCTCGCGGGCTTGAGGCTCCTGGTGACGTCGCCGTTCCTGCTCGCGCTGGGGATGCAGGTGCTGCTGTACGCGGCGACCTCCACGTTCCTGTACTACCAGGAGGTGCAGTTGGTCGCGTCCCTGGCGAAGGACGCGGCGTCGCGCACGGCGGCGTTCGCGGACATCGACTTCTGGGTGCAGGTGCTGACGCTGGCCATCCAGACGCTCGTCACCGGGCGGGTCATCTCGCGTCTGGGATTGGGCGTGGCCATGGCGGTGGCGCCGGTGCTCACGCTGGTGGGCTTTGGGGTGCTCGCGTTCGCGCCGGTGCTGACGGTGCTCATCGCCGTGAAGTCGCTGCGGGGCGCGAGTCATTACGCGCTGGAGCGTCCGTCGCGCGAAATCCTGTTCACCACGGTGGACCGCGAGGCCCGCTACAAGTCCAAGAGCTTCATCGACACGGTGGTGTACCGCGGCAGTGACACGCTGAGCGCGTGGCTGCAGGGCGGGCTCACCGCGTTGGGCCTGGGCATGACGGGCCTGTCGCTGGCGGCCGTGCCCGTGGCCGCGCTGTGGCTCGCGGTGGCCCTGTACCTGGCGCGTCAGCAGCGCACGCGCGCCGCTGAAACCCTTCCGCAGACAAGCCTTCCTGGAGGAACCACGGCATGAAGCTGACCCGAAGAGGCGTGATTCAAGCAGCGGCCGCGCTGGGCGCGGTCCAGGTGTTGGGCTGTGCGTCGTCCCCCAAGGCGGGCCCAGGCTCGGCGTCTGATGACAAGGACACCGCCCCGGGCAAGCCCCTGAACATCCTCATCCTGGGCGGCACCCGGTTCCTGGGCCCCGCGCTGGTGCAGGTGGCGCAGGCGCGCGGCCACACGCTCACGCTCTTCAACCGTGGCAAGACCAACCCGGGCCTGTTCCCGGACGTGGAGAAGCTCCAGGGCGACCGAGACCCCAACAAGGGCGAGGGCCTGAAGGCGCTGGCGGGCCGCAAGTGGGACGCGGTCATCGACACGTCCGGCTACGTGCCGCGCCTCGTGAAGGCGTCCGCGGAGCTGCTCGCGCCCAACGTGGAGCAGTACGTCTTCATCTCCAGCGTCTCCGTCTACAAGGAGATGACGAAGAAGGACCTCAACGAGTCCGACGCCGTGGCCACCCTCGCGGACGAGACCACGGAGGAGGTGGGCGAGGAGAGCTACGGCCCGCTCAAGGCGCTCTGCGAGAAGGCCGCGGAGACGGCGCTGCCCGGCCGCACGCTCAACATCCGCCCCGGCCTCATCGTGGGGCCGGATGACGGCTCCGACCGCTTCACCTACTGGCCGCTGCGCGTGGCGAAGGGCGGCGAGGTGCTGGCCCCCGGCGACGGCGAGGACCCGGTACAGGTCATCGACGCGCGCGACCTGGCCGCGTTCATCATCCGGAACGTGGAGCGCCGCAGCATGGGCATCTTCAACGTCACCGGCCCGGTCCAGCCCATGAAGATGAAGGGCATGCTGGAGACCCTGCGCGAGGCGACCGGGAGCGACGCGCGCTTCACCTGGGTGGACAGCGCGTTCCTGGAACAGCACAAGGTGACGGCCTTCGGGGACATGCCCGCGTGGGTGCCGCGCACCGGGCCGGAGAGCGGCGTCGGCGCGGTGAGCATCGCCAAGGCCACGCAGGCGGGGCTCGTCACCCGGTCGCTCGCGGACACCGTGCGCGACACGCTGACCTGGTTCCACACGCTGCCGGCGGACCGTCAGGAGAAGCTGCGCGCGGGCCTGCCCGCCGAGCGTGAGAAGGAAGTGCTCTCCGCCTGGCACCAGTCGAAGGGCACCGCCAAGGCGGGCTGATCCACCGCGTCCGGATTCCAGGTGCCTGGCCGTGGAGCGGCCGGGCATCCGTTCCCGAGCCGCCAGGCAGCCAAGGCACAGCGGATGCTGGCCGGGCGCGTCATGCGTCCGCACCTTGTCCGCCATGGAACGCGTTCGGGACAGCAGGCATCACGTGGTCATCGTGGGGGCGGGCTTCGGCGGGCTTCAGGCCGCGAAGGCCCTGGGCAAGGCTCGCGACGTGCGGGTGACGGTGGTGGACCGCTACAACCACCACCTCTTCCAGCCGCTGCTGTACCAGGTGGCGACGGCGGTGCTGAACCCGTCGGACATCTCCGCGCCCATCCGCACCGTGCTGCACTCGCGCAACACGGAGGTGCTGCTGGCGGATGCGAAGTCGGTGGACACGCACCGCAAGGTGCTCGTCGTGGAGGGCGGGGAGATTCCCTACGACTCGCTGGTGCTGGCCACGGGCGCGTCTCACTCGTACTTCAAGCACCCGGAGTGGGCGGACGTGGCACCCGGCCTGAAGACGCTGGAGGACGCGGTGCGCATCCGCGAGCGCGTGCTGGCGGCCTTCGAGGCCGCGGAGCGCGAGTCCGACCCTGTCCGCCAGCGTCAGTGGATGACCTTCGTCATCATCGGCGCGGGGCCCACGGGCGTGGAGCTGGCGGGGGCGCTCTCGTACATGACGCGGCATGCGATGCCGAAGGACTTCCGGCGCATCGACACGCGCGAGGCGAGAGTGGTGTTGCTGGAGGGCCTGCCGCGCGTGCTGAACACCTATCCGGAGGAGCTGTCGGAGCGGGCGAAGCGCGACCTGGAGGAGCTGCACGTCGACGTGCGCACCGGGGCCATGGTGACGGACATCGACGCGGAGAGCGTCACGTTCGGGAACGAGCGCATCGCCACGCGCACGGTGTTGTGGGGGGCGGGCGTGGCGGCGTCGCCGCTGGTGCGCTCGCTGGAGGTGCCACTGGACCGCGCGGGGCGGGTGCAGGTGACGCCGCTGCTCACGGCGCCGGGCTTGAATGACGTGTATGTGATTGGCGACGTGGCGGCGGTGGAGCAACGCGGCAAGCCGGTGCCGGGCATCGCGCCGGCGGCGATGCAGATGGGGCGGCACGTGGCGAAGACCATCCGCTGCCGCCTGGCGAACAAGCCGCTGCGCGCGTTCCGCTACCACGACAAGGGCAGCTTCGCGGTGATTGGCCGCGGCTACGCGGTGGGGTTGCTCTTCGACAAGTGGCGCATGTCGGGGTTTCCCGCGTGGTGCGTCTGGGCGGGCGTGCACATCGCCTACCTCATCGGCTTCCGCAACCGCGCCTCCGTGATGCTGAACTGGGGCTACACCTTCTTCACCAAGGGCGGCCGGGACATGCGGCTCATCACCGGCAACGTGCTGAAGCGCATGCCCGCCCTGGCGGTGTCCCTCCAGGCGCCCGCCGTGTCTCCTGCGCCTCCCGCGCGTCCGGAGCTCCCGGCGTCGCGGCCCGCGCCGGTGCACTGAATTCAATGTCGACGGGGATGGCGCGTGATGATTTATGTCCTCGGTCAGAGTCGAACGCCGAAATTATAACTACGGTGTTCCTTGTAGAGGATCATATGGCTCTTGAACACGGTGGCCTGCCAACCAGGAAGGGCTTGAGCGATAAGCGAGAGCAATTCTCGCGCGGCCATGTTCGTCCTGGGCACGTTGAGCGTAACGCCAATGAAATCAGGGTGGCCTTTGACGTACGAGGATTCGGCTTCATAGCGAAGGAGATACGGCAAGCCCCGTTTCAGTGACACCAAGAGCTTAAGAACGGGCCAAGATCCTGCCTCTATCCAGGAGCAGGGGAATGCATCCTTGATTGGATAGATAGCGTCAAATCCGTCAGGTTGTTTGTTCGTGGTCTCGCGCTCGCGCCCAGGATCGTGGGGACCAAATCCATTCCCGTTCCAAGCTGACGCACGAACATCCTGGCTTTGGTAATAGTCGATCAGGGATGTTTCCGGTGCGAGGGCCGTCCAGTTGCGATGAATGTAGAGGCACTTGAATCCAACTTGGCTCGCGCTAATGTTCTGACGCCCATCTATCTTTGTCAGGTGGTCGAAGAGCCGAGTCGGCAGGCTGCCCGCCTTGCCGATGTATACAAGCTCATTGTTCAGGAAGAGCTGGTAAACGCCCTGATTTGGCTCCAGGGCTTTGATGGCTTCTTCAGTGAGAGGTCCTACCGACAGCTGCCCGAACTTCTCGATGAGTTGATCAGCGAGCGCTCGAACGATGTCGATCTCGAAGTGGGCGGCATTCACCGAAGCGATCTGCTGCATATGGATGGTTTGAGTCTCTCGGGAGACCCTACTCCTCGTCCTCGGTGAACAAGCCGGGGTCGCTTCGAAGCGCCGGCATCTTCGCTCCGGGACGATGACTCGTCAGGAACTCGCTCAAGCGTTTCTTCGCGTCGCTCTGCTTACGACTGGTGACAAGCCTCTCCGCCCAACCTCTGCCGGGATGAAGCGTGTCCCACCAACTGCGCTCTCCTTGATGACGTCCGGAGCCTGGGTCGTGGTTGCCAAAGCCCTCGATGCAGACGTTCCAAACGGGTTGGTAGTGCTCAATAAGAAAGCGCTCGGCCATGGTGATCCAAAGTGGCGTCACCACGAGGTATCTGGCCAGGAAGTCATTGGGGTCGAGGTTGTCTGCGGCCTTGATGGATTCGCGGTGTTGGCGGAGGCGAGAGTAAAGTGAGCGAGAGGCTCCGGTCTCTTTGGCTCCCTTTCGGGCTCCAGCAGGGACAGCCTTACCCACGTAGATGGGCCACTGCGCTTTCTTGGAGCTGATGGGGGCGTAGATGCCCAGCTTCCCCTTGTAGAAGAGGGCGTAGACCCCAGCTCCCTCGAAGGGTGTGTCCAGCTCCAGGGTGTATGGGCCCCGGTCCATCAGCTCGTCGACGCAGTTCTTCGTCAGGTTGGCGTAGTCGAGTGGATTGTACTCGTCAGTGCTCATCGCTGGCATTCAACTTCGCCGCCACGCTCTTGGCCACGACCGAAGCGAGGCTCACGGGAACGGCGTTGCCCAGTTGCCGCATTGCCTCCGACCAAGAACCTTCGAAGAGCCAAGTGTCGGGGAAGGTCTGGATGCGCGCCGCCTCCCGAACAGTGAGGTATCGGACCGAACCATCCGGATATGCGATCATGTTCTCGCCGCCGGGCACTCCGTGGACGCCCGCTTTCAACGTTTTCGAGGGCAGATCGATGGGGCTGCCCGTGTGCCCTGGATAGGTCCTCGCGCCAGGGTTGAGGCGGTGGTTGCTGACGTCCTTCGCGTCACGGCCAGCGATGGGGTCGGGAAGGCCCGCGATGGCATCTCGTACCGTGAGCCACGGCTTAGTCTTGAACGGCCCGCCCTGCTCCAGGTCACTCAGCTTCACTCCCAAGCTGACCGGTTCGTTCTTCGGCGCACGGATCCGATGGCGCTTCCAGTACTCCTTGGTGATGTACTGGTCCCACTTCAGCGCATCCAGGCTGTGCGTCGGTTCCGGAAAGTGCCACTCCAGGTCCGTGTCGGAACGGAAGCCCACGACGAAGACGCGCTCACGGGTCTGGGGAACGCCGTAATCGGCCGCGTTCAACAGCTCGGAGATCACGTTGTACTTCAAGCCCTGGTGTCGACCCTTCGTCCGCACCTCTTCCAAGCGGTTGCGATGGTCGGTCCACTCCTCGTCGCGCTTCTTGGTGATGGTCGGGTATTCAAGCTGGAGCTTGATGTACTCGAAGTAGTTGCTGAAGCTCTGCCGCAGCAGACCCTTCACGTTCTCCAGGATGAACGCACGCGGCTGCAACTCGCGCACGGCACGGACGAACTCAGGGAACATGTTGCGGCTGTCGTCCTGGGCGCGGTGCTTACCACCAAGGCTGAAGGGCTGACACGGCGGGCCACCCGCGACGAGGTCCACTTCGCCGAAGAGGTCGAAGGACATCATCCGCACGTCGGTCTGATGAACCCGCCAACCGCTGATCCCGGGCAAGGCGTTCGACTTCGCGTTGCGTCGCAGGGTGTCGCACGCGTCGTCGTTCCATTCCATCAGACCACGATGGTGGAAGCCTGCCAGGTGCGTTCCCAAAGCCAGGCCACCCGCGCCCGTGAACAGTTCAATCGAGTCCATGCGTGGGTCCATACAAGGTCGGGCTGACGAAGAAGCCCGCGATGCATGAGGCGTGGTACCGCGAAACCCCAGGTCACGCCATTAACTAGTGCGCTTCGCGCACTAGTGAGTGCACCCGTGTTCACGCCGTGATCCAGTTCGCGGGGCTACAGCTTGGGGTCACGCACCAGCCGCAGGGGCTTCGTCTCGATCCGGGTGAAGATGCTTCATGGTGGACCGGGACGGCCCCAGGAAGTCCATGATCCGTTCGGTCAGCTGCTCTGGCGAGCGGGTGAGCTCACACTCCCAGATTTCAAGGACCGACCATCCCAGGGCCTCAAGCTGCGCGCGCTTCGCCAGATCGCGTTCCCGGTTCGCTTCAAGCTTGGGGAGCCAGAAATCGAGGCGGGACTTGGGAAGGCGCGCGAGGGGGCAGTTGGGATCGGGATGCCGGTGCCAGAAGCAACCATGCACGAAGATGGCCTTGCGCCGACCAGGAAACGCGAGATCGGGCTTCCCTGGCACCTTGCCGTAGTGAAGTCGGTAACGGTGTCCTAACGCGGTGACGAGACGGCGGACAACGAGTTCAGGCTTCGTGTTCCGCCCCTTCACTCGCGACATGCGCTCGCTGCGCTCCTGAGGGGTCAGCGTATCCATGCCTTCTCCCAAGCCGTAGTCGAGGTGGGGCCCCGCCACTGCGTCCCGCCAGGAGCCCGGGGCCGCATGGGGCCACCGTTCCCATTCCGTCGAACGTACGTCTCGCGGTCCAAGGCGACAATCGACCCCAATGAATCCCTCACCGCGCCGGCCCACCCATCGGAGAACCTCATTCACGACGCTTTCCTTCGCTTGGTCTCCTGGGCGACGAGCGAGCGGGCCGAGTGATCGCGACAAGTAGGAGAGGCGTGGGCTCCGGGCCCCCTGGTGGGGAGGCGGGCGTGACGGAACGGGACAGGGGGCCCCTGGCCATGTCAGCCTGCCGCGATAGGGATGGGTT
>NZ_RAWF01000469.1:0-3364 GCF_003612075.1 Corallococcus sp. CA041A | reverse complement strand
GGAGGGGATTGGGCCCGAAACCGGGGGCGGACACACGGTCCGGACCTGCGGCGTCTGGTCCGTTCCTGCTCCGGAATCGGCTCGGGCGGCCGCTCCTGCGCGGCTTGCGGTCCCAGGGCGTGGGTGGTGAATTGCCCCCTTCCGATGAACGCCCCCCTCCAGACCTACCGCGCCCCTGGCCCGTACCGGACGAAGCTCGACGGCCTGATTGTCGTGGCGCTCGTGGTGTGGGGGCTCGCGCAGCTGGCGCCGCATCTGGCCCATCCCGCCATCTACAACTGGGACGAGGCGATGCATCAGGCCGCCGCGCGCGGCACGCACGACACCTTCTTCACGCCGCACATCTACAAGGATCCGCTCTACCCGAGCGACATCCGGCACTGGTGGGCCGCGAACGTCTGGATGCACAAGCCCACGGGCCCCTTCTGGTTCGGGGCGCTGATGATGCACGTCGTGGGTGTGACGCCGCTCGCGCTGCGGCTGGCCTCGCTCCTGGGCCACCTGGCCGCGGGGGCCGCCATCTACCTCATCGCCAGACGGCCCGCGGGGCGGCTGTGGGCCACGCTGGCGGCGGTGGGGTTCCTGGCACTGCCCTTCGGTTGGCAGCTGGTGCAGGGGCGCTTCTTCGGGGACGTGACGGACTGCACGCTGGCGGGGTGCAACGCCGTGGCGGTGGCGCTGCTCTTCCACGCCACCCGGGAGAACTCCTGGCGGTGGGGGCTCGCGGCGGGAGCAGTGGTGGGGCTGGGCTTCCTCTGCAAGACGGGGCTCGCGCTGACCCCGCTGGGCGTGGCCGCGACGCTGTGGGCCTTGAGCCGGCTGCGCTTCTGTCCGGGCCCGAGGCTCGCCACGGTGCTGGCCATGGTGGCCGCGGCCGGAGTGGTGGCGGCGCCTTGGAGCCTCTACTCCGGGTGGCGCTGGCCGGAGCTGCATGACCTGGAGTCGCGCGTCACACGAGCGCACCTCTTCCCTGATCCGACCGTGGACGTGGGGCCCTGGCGCCGCCCGCTGGACGCCGTCCTCAACGAGGTCAACCGCACGAGCTTCCAGCCGCTCCCGAACGTGCTGCCCCTGGTCGCGTTCTGCTGGCTGCTGGTGCGCGCCGTGCGCAAGCGGGACCTGGAGACGGTGGGGCTCGCGCTGTGGGTGGGGGCGACGTGGCTCGTCCTGTCGCTGGGCACGGTGAAGGTCCCGGCCATTGCCTGGGGCGCCGTGCCCGCGGTCCTCGCCGCGCTGGCCATCGCGGGCTCGGACGCGTGGCGCCATCCGACGCTCGCGGCGCTGTTGCTGGCGGCGCTCGGCACGCCGCTGGCCATGGAGCACCTGCCCGCGCTGACCCGCATGCGCGAGTCGCTCCCCGCGTCCTGGGACCAGACGCGGACGCTTCCGGGGCTCGCCGAAGGGCTGGTGATGGTCTTCTTCGCGGGGGCGATGACCGCCGTGGTGTGGCGGCTGGCGCGCCGGCCCGAATGGATGACCGGGGTGCTGGGGCTCGCGGCGTCGGGCGTGCTCGCCTGGCACCTGGCCATCACCCTGCCGGTGGAGAAGGCGCGCTACGAGGACGCGCACCTCGAAGAGCTGTACGTCAGCTATTCGCGCGAGGTGGGCCTGGCGCTGTCCCGGAACACGCCGAAGCGCAGCGTCGTCTTCGCCGCGCTGGACTCGGATCCGCCGCTCAACTTCGAGAACCTGAACCTCATGTTCTGGAGCGGGCGCATGACGTACCGGCGGGCTCCGGACGTGGCCCTCGCGCACGAGCGCGGGTATCACCCGTATCTCGTCTCGCCGCTCGCGGAGCCCTACGCCCCCGTGCCCGGAGTGCCGCCCCAGGCCGCGCTGCGGGCCTATGACCTGGACGCGCCGCTGCCCCAGCCCGCGCCCCTGCCTGACGGCATCACGCCCCTGTCCGTGCGGCAGGGGAACCTGGAGGTGCTCGGGTTCGCGTCCCGGAGCCTGGGCCACGGCATCGAGCGCTACGCCTTCTATGTCCGGGCGCTCGGTGTGCCACAGACGCTGCGGGTCACCTTCCACGGCCCCGACGGCATCGTGGAGCGGGTGTTGGAGCCAGGGGTGACGCTGCGCAGGCCCCAGGCCCTGGTGGGCGCGGCGTGGTTCATCCTGCCCGCATTGGGGCCGCCCCGCGCGAAGGTGACACACCTGGAGTTTGGCGCCGTGGGGCAGCGCGTCGCCGTGTCTCCTCCCTGAGCCGCAAAGACATTCCGGGTGCATGCGTTTGCATTTCACCCAGCGAACGCCGTGTGCATTCGAGGAGGCTCTCCGAACTCTCGTCAGGCATGGCCACTCGGGCGAGCAGTTCGGTCCGCTTGTTGATGCCCAGGTGCCGCTGCCCGTCGAGGATGAGTACTTCGCCCGCGTCCATCTGCGCGAGCACCGTCACGGCGTCGGAACGCTTGAAGCGCTGGAGTCACTCGCGCAAGTCACCCGCGACAGGAAGCCGAACTCGGACTGGACGTCCAGGGGGCGGCCCTCGTGATGCTCGGAGCTGGGCGTCGTACGGCGTTGGATGGGATGCGGGGATGCGTGCCCCTTCGTGCCTGGCTTGAAGCGGGAAGATTGGCTCTGGAAGACCTCAAGGGTAAATCACTGGAGCGCGTGCGTGAGAGCCGGGACGACGTGCGCTCTCGTGTGTTGGTCCTTCTGTCCCAAGAGGAGTGGCGTCGATGACCCTCACGATACGCGCTGCCCGCCCCGGTGACCTGGTTGCGATCCAGGCTCTTCTTTCCTCGGCTGGGCTGCCCCTCCAGGGGGTGACTGAGCACCTTCCGCACTTCCATGTCACTGAGCAGGCAGGAACATTGCTCGCTGTCGCCGGGCTGGAGGTCTACGCCACGGGCGGCTTGCTCCGCTCCGTTGCCGTCGCGGAGAAGGTGAAGGGGCTGGGCGTAGGTTCCGACTTGGTTCGGCGAGTTCTTGCGAAGGCCGATGAAGACAGACTCCCAGTGCTGTGCCAGCTGACCACGACGGCCGCGGACTATTTCCCGCGCTTCGGCTTTGTCTGCATCGGCCGTGACACGCTCCCTTCCGAGCTGAACGCCTCCGAAGCGCTACGCGGGGCATGTCCGGCAAGCGCAATCGTGATGCGTCGCTCCGCTCTTGCGCTGAAGAACGGTTCATAGACATGAGGCTCCGTGCTTGCGCCGCGCTCCTCCTCTTCCTCACGGCGTGCGCTACGACTCCTCCGAGCCCTGGAAGACCGACGGCGCGCAACCCAAGGATTGAGCCTGGCCCGGTTCCGTGGACACCCGAGATGTGATGGAAGGAGCACGGGATGTCCGCGACTGACGAAAAGCAGAGGAAGCCCCGCAGGCCGCGCCGGGAGTTCACGGCGGAGTACAAGGCCGGG
>NZ_RAWF01000468.1:0-3493 GCF_003612075.1 Corallococcus sp. CA041A | reverse complement strand
GGCGAAGACCGAGGCCGCCGCCCCCGTCGAGGCGCAGGGTGAGGTGAAGACCGAGTCCAAGACCGAGACCAAGCACGAGGGCAAGGCCGGCAAGAAGGGCACGAAGACCAAGACCGAGAAGAAGACCACCACCGAGACGAAGACCGAGGGCTGATCCCTCGCTTCACTCGCGCCCTGTCCGCCTCCAAGGGACGGACAGGATGCGGTCCCGGCAGGGGCGCTCTCCTCACGAGGGCGCCCCTGTTGTCGTTTGGGCGTGGGAGCTTGCGCGCGAGCGGGCTCCACGTGACGGCGAGTGAATAAACAAACCTCCGCCCCCCTCTAGAGCCGCGATGACGATGCCCGGCGCACTCCAGCGCGGGCCGTCTGTCACGAATCCGAGCCCATCATCATGAAGACCTTCCTCGTCGCCGCCCTGTTCGCCGCCTCCACCGCCATCGCCTCCCCGCCGCCCACCAAGGCGCCCACGGATACGCGGGGCCCGGTCAATCCCCCCGCGACCGGCACCCTCGAGACCCCCACCGGCGACGGCATCCAGGCCGACCCGCACGCACCCGCGAAGACCGAGGGCAAGACCGAGGCGGCCACCGAGACCGCGCCCTCCGGCCGCACGGAGACGATGATGCAGGGCACCGGCGGCACCAAGAAGCCCGTGAAGGCCCCCGCCTCCAAGAAGTCCGCGCAGTAGTCCGCAGCCCTCCTCCAAGGGACGCACCACACGCCGTGCCCGAGCAGGGGCGCTCTCTTCACGAGGGCGCCCCTGTTCGCGTTTCCGGGCCCTGCAACGCTCCGACCCTCCTCTTCTTGGGTTTCCAGTAAAACCACCATTTGACAGGAACAGAGGAATCCTGCATAACGGGACATGTGTGGATGACAGCTCATCCACGACAGGAAGGGGTGACCCCCTCCCCCCCTTCAAGCGAGACGGTCATGGTGGAAGCGTTCACGAAGGTGTCCGAAGCGTCGCGGTTGCTGCTGGACAAGGGCCTGTGCCCGGCCACCGGTTCGGATGCGCTGGGCATGGTGGCCCGCCCGATGAAGGTGGACCGCGCGTGCCTCTTCGAGAACCGGACCACGAACCTGGCGGGCCGGTTCCTCACGGACCTGCGCTACGCCTGGGCGGAGCCGGGTGTGGTGTCCCCGCTGGCGCACCCGGTGCTGCGCTCGCTGCCGATGCGCGACTACGCGATGGCGTGGGCGGACATGCTGGAGGCGCAGATGGTGGTCTCCTGCACCACCAAGGAAGCGCCGCCGATGATGCGCGAGCTGCTGGAGCGCCAGGGCGTGCAGTCCGTGCTGATGTGCCCCATCGTCCCGGCCAAGCAGTGGTGGGGCTTCGTGGCCTTCGAGGACTGCCGCCAGGCCCGCCTGTGGCGCCCGGAGGAGATTTCGCTGCTCAAGTCGCTGGCGCGGGCCATTGGCGCGTCGGTGCGGCACGCGAACATGCGCTCCTCGCTGTCGCAGGTGCGCACCAACCTCACCAGCGTGCTGCGCCCCGTGGCCGGGGACACCTGAGCCGACACCGGAGCCGACCTGGGGAGCCCATTTGGAGCTCCCACGGGAAGTGACAGCACCCGGGTCATGGCCGCCCGCCCACCCGGCGAGCGGGAGGGGGCCGGAAGGGCAGCTGGGGAGCGGTAACGCGGCGCCCCGTTTCTGCTACCCTCGCCGCCCTGTCCCCAGCCCATGTCCTCGTTCGAGCCTACCGCCATCAGTCGTTCCCGGCCTCCTGATCTCGTCAGCGGCTACCGCCTGGAGAAGCTCGTCGGCGCTGGCGGCATGGGAGAGGTCCACAAGGCCACCCAGCTGTCGCTCGGCCGCACGGTCGCGGTGAAGCTGCTGAATCCGGACCTGGCCAAGGATCCGTCGTTCATCGCGCGCTTCCAGAAGGAAGCCGCGGCGCTGGCGACGCTGAGCCACCCCCACGTCGTCGCCATCGTCGACAAGGGGAAGACGGACAACACGTACTACCTGGTGATGGAGTTCGTGGACGGGCCGTCCCTGCGCGAGCTCATGCGCAACCCGTCCATGGACACGCCGGCGCTCCTGCGCCGGATGCTCGAAATCTGCCGGGCCATCGAGTACGCGCACGGCCGGGGCGTCATCCACCGCGACCTGAAGCCGGAGAACATCCTGCTGGATCAGCAGGCCGGCGGCATCGCGAAGGTGTCCGACTTCGGGCTGGCGTCCTTCCTGGACGACGCGTCCGCGGCGTCGCGCTTCGCGCTCACGTCCACGCACGTGTCCATGGGCACCATCTCGTACATGGCGCCCGAGCAGCGCGTGGACGCGAAGAGCGCGGACGCGCGCGCGGACATCTTCTCCCTGGGCGTCATCCTCTACGAGACCTTCACCGGCGAGGTGCCGCTGGGCACCTTTGATCCGCCGTCGCGCAAGCGCGCGGGGCTGGACTCGCGCGTGGACGCCATCGTGATGCGGTGCCTCAAGCCGGATCCGGACGAGCGCTATCCGTCCGTCGCCGCGCTCATCGCGGACCTGGAGCCGCTGGTTCCCGGAAGCCTGCTGTCCATGCCGCCGCTGAGACTGACGCGCTGGCAGCGGGCGAAGGCCTCGATGCGCCGCGCCGCGCGCGTGACGGCGCAGACGGCCGCGGGGGTGATGGTGCTGGCCGCCGCGGGCGTGTTGGGCGTGGCGTACAACCGCAGCGGGCAGGTGCGCGTCCAGCCGCCGCTGGCCGGCAAGGCCATCATGGACCAGGCGCTGCGGGACGCGCCCCGCAACGGCCCGGGCCGGGTGGAGGACGTCACCCCGGACAAGCGCCGCGTGACCATGGGAGACGGTCCGGATCTGCCCCAGATGCTGGTGGCCGGCCGGACGCTGAGCTTCGAGAACAAGGCCCTGGTCTTCCCTCCCGTGGACGACAACGAGGCGTCGCGCGTGGGCCGCGCGCGCGTGGATGTGCTGGGGCTGGTGGGCGGTGTGGCCCGGCTGACCGCGCGCGTGCGCGCTGAAGCTCCGCCGACCACGTGGAAGCGCCGCCTGAAGGAAGTCTGGGACGGCCCGCCGCCGGAGCCGGTGGCCTCGCTGGGGCTGATGGGCCGGGACGGCCGCTACGTCACGCTCGTGCACCACGGCGCGGGCGCGCCGCTGACCCTGGAGTGGTCCCTGGGCGAGCGCGGCGGCGCCATGCTGGGCCTCGCGTCCCCGGAGGGCGAGGTGCGGCTGGAGCTGTTCGTCACCGAGGACGGCGTGATGCAGGCCTTCGTCGGCCAGGGGAAGGACCAGCGCCCCATCGCGGAGCCGCTGAACCTGGGCCCGGACTGGCAGGCCCACTTCGGCGAGCCCCCCGTGCCGGCCATCGGCTGCATCGAGGGCACCTGCACCATCGAGGGGCTCACCTACACGGTGGACAAGCCCGCGCCCGTGACGGAGGCCCCGTCCACGCCGGTGGTCGTCGTCCCGCAGGCGCCGGTGCGCACGGTGGCCGCCAACACGGTGCCGGCGAAGGCGGTGGTGGCCAAGAAGCCCGCCC
>NZ_RAWF01000467.1:0-3493 GCF_003612075.1 Corallococcus sp. CA041A | reverse complement strand
GCATGGGCCCGTGTCTCCATTATTACCAAACCGTTCGCGGCCTCTGACAATCCACCAGAAGTCCTCATGAGCCAGAGTGAGCAACTCCGCACCAGAGTACTTGCGTGGAGCGTGACCATTCTCTCACCAAGGCAACAAGACACTCACTTCAGCCTGACGCTCTCATTCACCAGAGCAGCATCGACCAGGGCCCACCAGGAACTCACCGACGCACCTGTCACGTGGGAGGCCCAACTCAATCAAGAGCTGATTCTACAGCCACGCAGTGCGCCTCCTGACGATGCCATGGCGAAACAACCGGTCCTCCAGTCTGGAGTTCAAACAAAACGCCCCCAAAAGCCAAGCCACCCTGACAATCCAATGTCGGCCAGGTTTCCACCGCCGCCTGGAGAAGACCGGGCACTTGCTACAGTTGTCGCAACTCCGACTCCTGACATGGCTTCGTTTGTGGTAGCGGAACCATTCTCCCTGCCTGAACCTGCCCTTGCCTATGAGGCATTGGAACAGACCGACTCTCCACAATCACCAACAAGGCCCACAACCTACGAGCAAGTAGTCAGGATGCTTGAGCAATTGGCCTCTGAGCTTCGTGTCAGAGCGAGCACAAGGGACGTCTCGGAACTCGAATCCCAGCTTCAGCAGTTCCGCATTGAAGCCGAGGTCGATGGGAAGACCTCCGACAAACGAATGGCCCTGCTGATTAAAATGGATGCTTGGCTGGAGAATCTGAAGACGCGATTCCCCATTGAATCTGAGCGGGGCGCTGGAAGTCAGACTCGCCCCTGAGTGGATCACAATTGCGGCTCCACTCCCCATACGCACCGGGCGAACAGAAGGCCTGCTGAGGCCTGGCCCGTGAGACCACCCTTAGCCCCAGGGCCTTGTGATCCAGGCCCGCAGCGCTTCTGCAACCCCTGGGGTCAGCCTTGATACTCCGGAAGGACCTCCGCGAGCCGGGCGGCCCCCAGAGACAGGGCCAGCAGTCCGCCGACGACGAGGCCCACGCGTCGAGACCTGCGAATCCCACGCAGGCTCAACGCGATGATGAGAGATAGCGCCGCCAGGCAGCTCGCGACCCCGGCCAGCCAGACCACCACGAACACCGCGTCGGCGCTCACCTGGGCTCGCAAATCGGGTGCTTCCGCCCAGTCATAGGGATGGATGGGAAGCAGGAGGCTGACGCTCCCCAGGCACAAGGAGGCCATCAGCGAGAGCAGTGCCGCGAGGACCCGCCCCGGAGCGGCCGGACGGCTCATCGCGCCAGGTCCGTGCGCCCTGACCGGCGTGTTCCGGGAAGTCTCATCGGAGGGTGACATGGCGGCGTGCTCCTCGGATGCCACGAGCGCGGCGCCCCCAACATACCCCTCCAGCGAGGCCAAGAGCGGAGCAAGACGCGATGCGGCGGCACCTCGAACCGACGCAAGCCTTCACCCTGGGCGAGGGGTCTTCTTGATTATCCGTAAAATTATAAATAACTCGAAAACGCCCACCCTGACGTACGGGCAGGCATTGGGCTGGGGAGGCACATCGCGCCCCAGGTGAACCTGTCGTCACATGAATGGGGAATGAATCAATGAAGCGATTTTTCGAGGGGGCGTCTTCAGCAGTGGTGGCCTTGGCCGCGGTCACGATGCTCGCCGGCTGCGGCGCCGCGCCAGAAGAAGAGGGAGCGGAGTTCGACGTGGAGGTGGCGAAGTCGTCGCTCTCCTTCACGGGCTGGGTGGTCTACGACGCGGGGACGCGTTGCACCGTCGGTGGAAGCACCATGCACTGCTGCCCTACCGGCTACGCCATGATTGGCGCGCACCTCAGCAAGGACGTCTTCAAGTGCGCCCAGCTCTCCTCCACGAGCGGCTCCCGCTTCCTGGATGCGGGCACCAGTCGCAACGGGATGCATGCCTGTCCCTACGGCAGCGTCATGGTCGGCATGCACGTCGGCAATAACCACCTGGCCTGCCAGTATCCCGGAACGAGCGTCGTCTCCGAGTATGTGGATGGCAGCCCCGGAACGAGCGACACCTATCCCATGCACGTGTGCGGGACCGGCGGGTACGCGATGAGCGGCATCCACGTCAACATCAACCTGTTCACCTGCGCCCGATAGCACCGGCACCCCGGGGACCGCTCGACGTGGAGCGGTTCTCGGCGGGGTGCGCACCCTGCGTTAAAGGCGCGAGAGCGCCTTGTCATGCGGTCTCGACAGCAGGAGCAGCGCCGCGCTCGCGCCGATGCCGGCCATGCCCATGTCTTTTTGCGTGTCCCAGACATCGCCTTGCGTGCCGAGGAATTCATCCGCGCCCTGACCGAGCATGACGGCGGCGCCCCATTCGATCAGTTCGTATACCGCGCTGATGCCAAGACAGGAAAAGACAATCACGACCGCCATCCACTTGCCCGGCTTCAGATCCGACGTGCGAATCAGAAGCTCGCGCATGACAATGGCGGGGATGAATCCTTGCGCGAAATGGCCAATCTTGTCGTAATTGTTGCGTCCTTCGCCCAGCCATTCAAAGCCCGGCACGCGCGCGTACGTATAATGCCCGCCGACCATGAGGATGATCATGTGCACGGCGATCAAGACATAGAGCAGCGTCGTCAGTGGGAATTTCTTGTATGTGGCAAATAAAAGCGGCAAGGCGATGAGAGCGGGCGCGACCTCCATCCACCATGTGCTGCGTTCATAGGGTGCGATGGCGGACCATGCGAAAACGGCGATAACGATAGCCAGACAGGCAATGGGCGTTCTCATCAGCCAAGGCTAGCGCAGGCGCAAAGTCGCGTGAAAACCGTTTTCCACGCTCTTGAGCGAGTCGAGAATCCGCCTGCTCATCTCTGGCCCTATGCGGCGGGCCCGACGAGCGTGAACGGATCGGGGACGACGACGCGGATCGCCGCGGCGAGCTCGGGCTCAAGCCGCGACCGCTCGGTGTCCTCCATCCACCGCAAGGCGGAGTGCAGCATCTGGTAGAGATGAATGAAGAAGAACGGAGACCGGCCATTGAAGTTCATGCCGGGGAGGCGGCGACTCATCGAGTGTGCCTCGTCCCGCATGGGCTCGAAGAACGACATCGCGGTCGCCAGCTCGATGCACTTCTCCACTTGGCGTTGGGGATGCACTGCGGCGAGCAGGAACAGCATCGCTACCGGATCGTCGCTCGCCAGCCAGGCGGCCGTGACCGTCATGCGATCGCAGCCCAGGTCCTGAGGCACTGACCAGTCGCGGGCGCCGCGGCCGGACACGTCGTTCATCAGATCAGTGAGCGTGCGCCGTGTCGTCATGCGACGATGATACGGCCCGGCGCGCGTTGAGTGCATCCTTCCGCCGTGCGCCACTCCCACGGCTCGCATGCAGGTGCGGACTGGCCTGCAGGGAGAATTCCCCAGGAACGCCCGCCGAGCAGGCGCCCACACGATTCCTCAGGGGCGCCGCGTGCGCTTCAGTGCTAGTCCATACCGCCATGTCCGGCGACTCATCCGTCCCCTCCCCCGGCGG
>NZ_RAWF01000466.1:0-3573 GCF_003612075.1 Corallococcus sp. CA041A | reverse complement strand
GTGCTGAGACGGAGGCGGTACGCCAGCGTCACGACCATCGTCCTCTGTGCCTCCACATGCTCCGAGACACACGGCGAGTGCTGCGGCCCACACCCATACACGCATTACCATCCCCATTTCTGGCTTCCCTTGGGGACTGGCTAACACAATTCCGTGGAGAGCTACTAGAGGGAGGCATTGGTCCGTTGATTCTCGCTGCGCTCGGTGGCGTCGAAATATACCCGCCCCGCGAACAGGCCTGGGGGCCTCTATGCTGATCAGTATCTTCTCATCTGGTGGACAGCAGCGGGTGCGACGCTCAGGGGCAAGGCAAACGAGGAACTGCAGGTCCTCCAAGTGTGGCAATCCGGCCCCTTGGCCCCCGGCTCGACGACCCAGCGCGTGGTGGTAGAGGCTGAGTCTGCATCCGAATCCACTCAAGGGAGTTTCACACTCAAGCTCTGGGATGCGGACGGGCGCCGCACCGTCACGCTAGGAAACATCACTTTCCCCTGATTCGGTGATGGTTGCCGGCATTTGCTGTCTTGGTTCGTTTTTTAGTTTGATGAATTTTATTGTTTGGGTGTTGTCCATCCTGGCGTGCCCTAAAGAGCGATAGGGATCTCCGTGTCCGGGGCATGTGTGAGGGAATGCACGCCTCCCTGGGGGGCGTGGGCGTGGCGGAGCGCTCACTGATGGCGACGCGCCCGGATCATCTTCACCTCTCCGTCTCGAAGTAGGCGTTAGGCTTTCGAACTGCGCAGGAGCCTCCTGCTGACGGCTGTCGTGTGCTGAGTGGCTGCGCTTCGTTGGGCGGCCGGCCTGAAGGGCATTGAGGAGCGCCCTTTCCCAGTCATGTCTATTCGCGCGGTTGGCGCCGTGAACGGGGCTGGCGCCGTTGCGTGGCCTGGCACGTCTGTCCATACTCCCAATGGGCCGGGTCGCTCGTGACTCGTGCAGTCAACTTCCCCACCCGGTTCGCCGTCCTGTCGGACTGAACAGGGAGCCTTTGTGCTGAGCGCCCCTGCTGGGGCCTGCCACGGAGGCGTCGATGGGCATGCATGGGATTTGGGCCGTTGTCTTGTTGCTGCTGTTGCCCGGGGCCGGAGGGGCGCAGGAGGCCGTCACCCCGGAGGACTTCGACGCCACCGTGCGCAGGCTGGAGGAGGCCATCTCCGACAAGTCCTCCGGCGAGGAGGAAGAGGGAGAGGCTCAGCCCGAGGAGGAGGCTTCTGCGCCTGTGGCGCCCGACTCGGCACTTCCGATGACGAACCTGCTGCGCATGGACGCGGCGACGTGGACGTTGCTGCCTCGGAGGGGCGCGGGCACCGCGGAAGGCTTCGTGCAGGTGGAGCCCCTGGTGGCCTTGGGGAAGGGGGAGTCGTTCCGCCTCATTCTCGGGGCGCCGGTACGGCTGCGGCTGTGGGGTGGAGGGGAGAGCGCGGGCCTCGTGAGGAAGGAGGACTGGGACACGCTGTCCGACTGGGGGCAGGTGGTGCGCCTCTTCATGGTGGGCGGGGACACGCCCAACTCGGTGTGGCTGGGGATGATGGAGGGCTACTCCCTTCTGTCCGGGCACCTGGTGCGTCGCTACGGCAACCGCGTCAACCCCGATTACCACCCGGCCGGCGTCATCGCGACGGGGACGCTGGGTCCAGTGTACGCGGAGGCCTTCGCCTCGGACGTGCTGAGCGCGCGCCTGGCGGGGGCTGAGGTAGCCCTGGACGTGCAACACGTTCTCTTCGGCAGGCTCCCTGTCCCGGGGCGGTACACGCTGGCGCTGTCGGCGGTGCATGACTGGGGGCGGATGGACGGCACCGCGCGGCCCATGACGCTGGCGCACCTGGACGCCACCGCCGTGGTGCTGCGGCGAGGGCGCAAGGGGCAGAGGGTGGAGGCGCACCTGCTGGGCGGCTGGGGTGGACGCCCGGGCGAGGGCGGAGCCTGGGGCGCGGTGGTGGGCGTGGGCGTGGATGCGCTGACGTCGACTGTGGACATGCGCGCTCGCCTGGAGGCCCGCCTTCAGCGAGGAGGCTTCCGGCAGGGCGCCTTCGGACCGGACTACGAGCTGGCGCGCTTCCAGGTGGCGGGCCCGGCCTCCGTGCCGCTGGCGGAGGCGTCCTTCCCGGAGGGGGCTTCCGCCTACGGGGAGGTGATTCTCAACTGGGACGCGGTGCGGCTGAGTGGCATGCGCCAACGACACCTCTTCCTCTCCCTGGGAGTGGAGGCCTTCTCCTGGGGCCGGGTGGACGTGGACGGGCGGGTGGAGGCGCAGCTCTTCCACCGCAACTTCACGGTGGGCGTCGGCGGACTGGCGACGGCCGTGGGCCAGCCAGGTGCGCGCTACGTCGTCTCAGGGGAAGCCCGGTGGCGCTTCCTGGGTGGCAACCTCTACGCGCTGGGGCAGGGCGGCACGCTGCTGTTTCCCACGCCGGAGGGGACGCTGCGGCCGGGAGCCTTCGCGGCCATGGGGCTGGGGGTGGACAATGCGCGCTGAGCGACTGCCGTGCGGCGCGGTGGGCCTGGTGCTGGCCCTGGCCCTCCTGACGTCGGGGTGTGCCTCGCTGCCCTCACGGGAGGGCCCTGGAGGCACCCTGGCTGCTGTCTCGGGCGCGATGCCCCTGGCGGCCTTGGGGCGCGGTGCCGTCGCGAGTCTCCCCGAGGACGAGGCGCTCGAGGACCTCGACGCGGAGTCCGCAGACGGACCGCTTCTGCACCGCCGCCGGGCTACGCCGTCTCCCCAGAATCCCGGCGGAGGAGAAACGGCGCCCCTGCGTGTTGTGGGGGCCCTGGCAGGTGTGTGCGGGGACGTCCCCGTAGGCTGGCCGCACCTGGACTCGGAGGACGAGGTGCTGGCGCCCTTCCTCGGATGCACCACGCCCGCGGCCTTCCTGGCCTTGCAGCGCCAGGCGGACATGCCCCGGCTGGTGGAGGACCTCTCGGACTGGAACGCCGTCCGGCTGGGCGCCTTGGGCCCCCTGGAGGCCGAGGCTGCCCGCGTCCTCCTCAAGAAGCGCGCGGCCTTCCTCTCCACCGCCGTGGAGAAGCACGGCCTGGCCAAGGCGGAAGTCCTCGCCCTCTTCGTCCTGCACACCTCGCACGACGACGAGGTGCGGCAGCTCTTGCGCCTGCTGGCCGAGGACAAGCTGCTGAAGCGCGCCTTGGGGGCCATGGAGGTGGTGCGCGAGGAGCTGAGGCAGCGAAGCATGGCCCTCGCTGACTTCCCGGAGCGGAGCTTCCGCGGCGGCGACATCGCGCGCGGGCTGGGGCGGGCCGCGGATGACGTCGCAGCCTCCATTCCCCTCGTCGGTGGAAGCCGGAGTGTGGATGCGTCCGCGCTGCCCGCGCAGCTTCCACCGCCCTATCAGGAAGCGTACCGGGAGGTGGAGAACGCCCAGTTCCTGGGGGCCTTCGCACCGGGCAACGTGGCACTGGCTTCCTTCGACCACCTCACCTTCGGTGTGCCTCTAAGTAGGTCGCCAGAAGTTCCGAGACAAATCCGGGTCGCATGCGCAGTTTCTGGAGCATGCGACCGGCAAGGAGCCCTGCCGAGCTGGGGCTGACAGCATACGACATGCGGAAGCTGGAGCGGGC
>NZ_RAWF01000465.1:0-3597 GCF_003612075.1 Corallococcus sp. CA041A | reverse complement strand
GCGGGGACGGGGGCGGCGGCGCGGCCCGCGGGCACGTACTTCGACGCGGCGATGGAGGAGGCCGCCCGGCTCTATGAGGACCTGGAGTCCGAGCAGGCGCTGGCGGCGGTGACCCGGGCGCGGCGGCTGGCGCGGACGGACGAGGAGCGCAGCGCGGCGGCCATCTACGAGGGCGTCATCCTGGCGGACATGGGACGGCGCGATGATGCGCTGGCTTCGTTCCGGGCGGGTCTGCTGCTGGCGCCGGAGGCGAAGCTGCCGGCGAAGGTGTCACCCAAGGTGGTGGGGGACTTCGAGGCGGTGCGGCAGACGGTGCGGCAGGAGCGCGTGGTGGTGGAGGAGCCGGCGGAGCCAACGCGGCCTGCGGTGGTGGAGAAGCCTGCGGATACGCCGGTGCGGCCTCCGGTGGTGGAGAAGCAGGTGACGCTGGATCCGCCTCGGGTCGCAGTGGCGTCTGAGCCGGCTCCGGGCGTGGATTTGAAGGCGGCGGGTGCGGAGCGCGCGGGGCTGCGAATTCCGACGGTGTCGTGGGTGTTGCTGGGGACCGGCGTGGTGGCGGGCGGCGTGGGGTCCGTCATCGGGCTCCAGTCGCGCGGCAACGTGAGCTCCGCGCGCGATGCGGACCTGTCCGGGGACGTCAGCGGGCATCTGGATGATGCGCGGGGCCAGGCGGTCGTGGCGAACGTGCTCTTCGGCACGGCGGCCGCGGCGGCGGTGGGCGCCATCACCACGTTCTTCCTGAGCAGTGGTTCCACCGTCGCGGAGGGGGGACAGTGAGAAACTGGATCGTGGTGACCGTGGCATCGGGGTGCCTGGGCATCGGATGCACCGTACCGGAGACAGACCAATTCACGCTGGAGCGGCTCTGTGAAGGACAGGGGTCGCAGGCGTTGGAAGGACTCCTGCGTGCGGATCCCAGCACCTGCGACCGTGGACTGGAGCTGATCGTCCAGCCCATGGGTTTCAACCCTGGCTGCATTCGCGCGGCGCTTTGGTCGAAGGACGGCACAGGGGCCGCGTCGACCGTGGTACCGCGGAACCCGAACATGAGTGACGGGGCTGCGTTCCACGTGGTTGCCTTGTTGTCCGACGCATTGCGAGACGAACTGCGGCTCGAAGTGGATGCATTCGAACAGACCTGTGACGCGGCGCCTGTCACAAGCCACGCGTTCACCGTGGGGCACCCCGAAAAGGGACAAATCGCACAGTCCCTTATCGAATTGCCTGCCCTTGATGCGGATGGAGATGGATTTATCTCCAAAGGCACTGGAGGCACCGACTGCAACGATTCTGACTGGTCCATCAAAGACAAAATCTTGTGGTATCCCGACATGGACGGAGACGGCTACGGGAGCAACTCCAACACCGCGCCTGTCGTCCGTGCGTGTAGCGGCCCCAGCCAATACGCAAACAACAACAGGGATTGCAACGACAACGACTCCCTGATCAGCCCCGGGCAGGCTGAACTCCGCTGCGACGGACGGGATGACAATTGCGACAACCGCGTCGATGAAGGCTTCAATATCGGGGCCACATGCGTGTTGCCAAGGGGTGGACGAGGGGTCATTACCTGTGACCCAGCGAACCCGTCACGCATCACCTGTACCGGTTGAGCAGACTTGAAGAAACGCCCGTCACTCCGCCGCGAGGTTCAGCTTGAAGACGTTGTCCTGTCCCGCCTTCACCACGAAGGAGCGGGTCACGTCCTTGCCCAGGTCCTTGTTCACGACGCGGACCTGGTGCGACCCCTCCGTCGCCTCCACTGCGGCGAAGGGCGTCTGACCCAGGTTCTTGCCGTCCAGGTACACCGTGCCGAACGGACGGACGCGGAACTCCACCTTGCCCTTGGGTAGCTCGCGACGGACCGGGGGGGCCACCCGTCGGACCGGCGGCGGGTTCGTGCTGGCCACCACGGGCCTCGCCACGACCACGGGCCGCGGAGTCGGCGGCACGGGCGGAGTCACCTCCACCACCTGCCCCGCATCGCGTGTCTCCACGGAGGACTCCGTCGTGGGCTTCAGCTCGGCTACGACCACCGGAGTTCCGCTGTCCACCGTCCCGGCGGCCACCGGCTCCACGCGCACCTCCGGCACGACCGGCGTCACCTCCGGCTCCAGCGGCTTCACGGGGACGTCGTCCTTCCGAGCTACCGGCGTGGACGGACTCACGGGCACAGCGGCCTTCTCACTCCGGCCCAGGAGCGCAAAGCCGCCCGCAAGCCCGGCCATGCTCACCAACACCACCGCTCCAACCGCCATCCTCCGGGAGGCGCGCGGTGTCGCCAGGGCCTTGCCGGACTCCGAAACCTCCAACGGTTTGAACCATGTGGACCGCTCGGACCGGGCCTCCGGAGACGCGGCGGCCAACAGACTGCCCGCTGACGGTGTCGCGGGATCCGTCGCCGCGTCGAACCGGCTCGAGGGCACGTCGTTCCCCGATGCCGTCACCGCGGGCGCCTCCATCGACGCTCGCGAGGACACCGGCTCCCACGCCGTGCCCACCACACGGCCGGGCATGGGCGTCGTCACCGCCGCCCTCCGGCCCTGCTCCTTCGCGGGGGGCTCCTTGTCCGCCACGACCAACGGCGCCGTCTCCCGCCCCTTCGCGGGCGTGGGTGCCGGGGGCATCGTCTCCACGCCCTCCATCACCTGCGCCACCAGCCGGGCAATCTGGTACGCGCCCACCGGCTCGCCCAGCGACACCACGAACCGCTCCAGGTCCGCCTGGAACGCGCGGCAGTCCGCGTAGCGCTCCGCCCGGTCCTTCGCGAGCGCCTTCTCCAAGATGCGCTGCATCGCCTCCGGCAGGTCCGGCCGGCGCTGCACCGCGGGCACGTAGGGCTCGAAGAGGATGGCCTGCATCATGCCCACGTCCGTCGTCGCGTCGAAGGGACGCCTGCCGGTGAGCAGCTCGTAGAGCACGATGCCCAGCGCGTACACGTCCACGCGCCCATCCATGGGCCGGGCCTGGAGCTGCTCCGGCGGCATGTACGCCACCTTGCCCTTCACCACGCCCGTCTGCGTGCGGTGCCCCTGCCCCGCCACCTTCGCGATGCCGAAGTCCACCACCTTCACCGCGCCCTGCCGCGACACCAGGACGTTCTCCGGGCTGATGTCCCGGTGCACCAACCCCAGCGGCGCCCCCGTCTCCGGATCCGCCAGCTCGTGCGCGAACGCCAGGCCCTCCGCGGCGGCGGCCACCATCTTCGCGCACACACCCGCGGGCAACGGCTGCTTCAGCTCCTGCGAGCGTTTGATCAACCGCCGCATCGTGGGCCCGTCGATGTACTCCATCGCCAGGAAGTAGCTGCCGTCCGCCTCGCCGAAGTCGAAGATCTGCACCACGTTCGGATGGTCCAGCCGGGCGGCCAGCTGCGCCTCGCCCAGGAACATCTCCACGAACGCTTCATCCTCCGCCAGGTGCGGCAGGATGCGCTTGAGCACCAGCGTCTTCTCGAACCCCCGGGGCCCCGCCGCCTTCGCGAGGAACACCTCGGCCATCCCGCCCGAGGCGAGCTTCCGCACCAACTGGTACTTCCCCAATTGCATGGACCCAGAGCTTTCCCATGGTTCGCGGATTTCCCTTTCCCGCGAACCA
>NZ_RAWF01000464.1:0-3603 GCF_003612075.1 Corallococcus sp. CA041A | reverse complement strand
GCCCGGGGCCTCTCGCGCCACGAGCGACTCGGCGCCCAGCCCCGCGAGCACCGCGAGCCAGAAGGCCACGTGCACGGAGAGCTTCTCCGGGTAGCGGAAGGGACGCCACGGGGGGAGCAGCTCGTAGACGAGCGCATACAGCGGCGTGTGGCGTCCGAACATCAGCAGGACGAACAGCGCCGTCAGCCCCAACGCCAACTGGACCCGGCGCTCCCGCCACCGGCTCGCAGCGGCCACTCCCGCGAGGAAGAGCATGGGCAGGCCCACGTAGAGCGAGCGGAGCCAGAAGTCGTTCACCTGCGTGCCCAGCAACCCCTCCGCCACCGGCGCGCGCAGGGGGCGCTCCAGGGCGAAGACATTGCCCAGCGCCATGTCCAGCAGGCGCAGTGGATGGGTCGACCAGACCACGGCCGTCTCCAGGGTGCGCCGCTCCGCGAACGTCTCCCGCAGGACGGACGCGGAGGCCCAGAGCTGCACGGCGCTCACGAGCAGCGCGAGCCCCAACCCCGCCCCCGCCGCCAGGAGGACCTTGCGGCGAGGCGCGCCTTCCAGGGGGCCGAACGCCGCCACCGCGAGCACCGTGGCGCCTCCCACCGCGAAGCCCTGGGGGTCTCCCGCGAAGAGGAGTGTGCCCAGCACCAGTCCCACCGCGCCCGCCGCCGCCCAGGACGCATGCTTCAGCACCGCGTCCGTCGCCACCAGCAACCACGGGAGCGCCATGGCGGCCTGCAGGTACGGCAGGCTGTTGGTGAGGCTGACCAGTGCGCCGCCAAAGGCGAAGCCCAGGGCACCCACCCCGGCGGCGCCCGGGCGCGTGCCCCAGCGCCGCAGGAGGACATAGGTGCCCAGGGCCGCGACGGGGTAGCAGACCAGCACCATCAGCGTGAGCATCGCCGGCCCCTCCACCAGCAGGCCCAGCAGGTTCGCGGGGTGGAATGCGCCGGTGACAGTGGCGCCCGCGAAGGGCTGCCCCAGCGAATTGAAGGGCGTCCAGTCCGGCCATTCCCACTGGCGGACGGCCTGGACCCAGAGCCACTTGGCCGGCAGACAGACCCGGAGCATGTCCCGCTCGCAGAAGACCCCTCCGGAGGCGAGCAGGCGGTGGAAGAAGAGCAGCGTCGCCGCGCACAGGGCTCCAAGGACGGAAAGGAACTCGCGGCGGTGGAGCGGGGGCGTGGAGGACATGGCGGCTGCGGCGGGTTCTACCAGAGTCCCGGTGGGCCCCTCTGGAGTGGAGGCGGAGGGCTAGCTGCGCGACTTCGCCTTGCGGATGCGCGGGGCCACGGGCGCCGCCTGCGGCTCGTGGCCCGCCGCGCGCGCCATCAGGCAGATCTCCACCACCTTGGGGCCGAAGCGCTCCCAGCGGCTCTCCCCGGTGCCCTTCACCGCGAGGAAGGCCTCCCGGTCCACCGGCAGCGCGGCGGAGAGCCCCAGCAGCGTCGCGTCATTGAAGATGATGAAGGGCGCGACGCCCAGGTCCTTTGCCAGGTCCTTGCGCCAGCGGCGCAGCTCCATGGACGCCAGCTCGCTGTACGCCATCACCGGCGCTCCGGCCGCGGCCGGCAGGGAGCGCGAGGAGGAGCCGGACGGCTTGGGCATCATGCTGCCCGCGCACCGGTCGCACTTGCCGCACACCGCCGCCGCGTCCGTCTGCCCGAAGTAGCGCAGGATGAACGCGCGCCGGCACTTCGGCGTGTACGCATAGTCCGCCATCCGCTTGAGCATCAGCCGGTTGAGCCGCTCCTGCTCGCGCACCCGGGACAGGTCCACCGTCAGCTCGCGGAATGGGACGCGCTCCAGCGCGCGGATGGAGCGCCCCGCGAACGGCCGGCGCACCCGCACCACGCCCGACTTCTCCAGAAGGCCCAGCGCGTGCCGGACGTCGTCCTCCGTCAGCCCCGTGCGCCGCGCGAGGATGGGCAGCTCCGTGGTGGCCTGCCGCCCCACGGGGAAGGTCTCCAGCAGCGAACGCAGGAGCCGCTGTGACTCCGCCGCGTGCGGCTGCGCGCTGGCGGCCTTGTCCGTCAGCGTGATGCCGTACTCGCCTTCACCCCGGCCACCGCGCTCCAGCTTGCCTTCGCGCTCGAAGATTTTCAGGGCGGCGGAGACCTCGAACTCGCTGGCGCCCACCATGCCCGCGAGCGCGTGCACGCCCCGGTCGAACTCCTCCACGGCCTGCAGCTGCGCCCAGATGTCCGCCAGCACGGACTCGGACGGGTGGCTGCCCTCGATGAGGCGCTCCTGCGTGTACACGTCCGCGTGGTTGAACAGGAGCACCGCCGTGGCGGGGTTGCCGTCGCGGCCCGCGCGGCCAATCTCCTGGTAGTACGCCTCCACCGCGCGGGGGATGTTGGCGTGCGCGACGAAGCGGATGTCCGGCTTGTCGATGCCCATGCCGAAGGCGTTGGTGGCCACCGCCACGGCCTCCTTCGCGGACATGAAGTCGTCCTGCGCGCGGCGGCGGGCGTCGTCCTCCATGCCCGCGTGGTACAGCACCGCCTTCACCTTGCGCGTGACGAGCGCGGAGTGCATCCCTTCCGCCGCCTTGCGCGTGGAGCAGTAGATGATGCCGCTGCCGCCGCCCTTCGCCGCCAGGCCCGCGCACGCGTCCCGGCGCTCCTCGTCCCCGCTGACGTTCACCACGTCCAGGAAGAGGTTGGGCCGGTCGAACCCCTGCGCGAACACCGCCGGGTCCTTCATCAGGAGCACGCGGACGATGTCCTCGCGCACCTCCGGCGTCGCCGTGGCGGTGAGCGCCACCGTGCGCGGGGGCCGCAGCCGCTTGCGCACCTGGCCCAAGAGCGCGTAGTCCGGCCGGAAGTCGTGGCCCCACTGGGAGATGCAGTGCGCCTCGTCCACGGCGAGCAGCTCCACGCCCAGCCCGGACACCAGCTCCAGGAAGCTTGCGCTGCGGAAGCGCTCCGGCGCCACGTAGAGCAGCTTGTACTCGCGGGCGCGCAGCTTGCGCAGGCGCTCCGCCCGCTCCACGTCGGACAGGGACGAGTTGATGTACGTGGCCGCGATGCCCTTCGCGGTGAGCTGCTCCACCTGGTCCTTCATCAGCGCGATGAGCGGTGACACCACCAGCGTGATGCCCGGCAACAGCATCGCCGGCAGCTGGTAGCACAGGCTCTTGCCCGCGCCCGTGGGCATCACCACCACGGTGTTGCGGCCGCTGAGGACGGAGCTGATGACGGGCGCCTGTCCAGGGCGGAACTCCGGCAGGCCGAAGTGCCGCACCAGTCCCTGCTGGGCATCTTCGAGGAAGGGCAGGGACTCCGTCATCGCGCGCATGTTCATCATCCTGGATGGGCCGTCAACGCCAATCCCCTCGTGGATACCGGTGTCGCCACGTCACAGCTCGAGCCCCGGAGGAAGGGGAACCGCCAGCGCGGCCCGTTTCAACGCCACCTCGCGCCGCAGCGCCTCCGTCCGCTCCGGGTCCAGGCGGCCGTCCACGAGGATGTCCCCTTCGCGCACGCCTGGTGGCAGCCGCCAACGCTCCACCGTGCACGCCTGCCCGCCGTCGGTCCGCACCACCTGGGCCCGCGTCTCCTCCAGCAGCTCCACCCGGATGGGGCTCGTCCCCAGCCCCAGCAGCAC
>NZ_RAWF01000463.1:0-3553 GCF_003612075.1 Corallococcus sp. CA041A | reverse complement strand
GCACTTCGCGGTGGTCCTTGTTCGGTCGGCCCCGCGCGGGTTTCTGGGGCGGCAGCAGTCCTGCCAGCCGCTCCCATTGGGCGTCCGTCAGCTCTCCTCGGCTCATGCCCTCCTAACACCCGGCTCCACTCGAACTATTTGCGGACACGTCCTAGCGCAGCTGCAGGAAGGAGAACGACAGGCCCTGGTGCGTCGCCACCAGGTTGCCGGTCAGGTCCGACAGCTCGCGGTAGTTCGTGGTGCCGCTGTTGTTGGTGAACTCGCTGAACACCGTGCGGCCGTTCATCTCATACAGGAACGAGCTGCCCGTGCTGGCCGGCAGCGTGTCCACGAGCGTCGCGTTGGTGCCGGCGGCCGGGTCGATCTTCCACCACTTCCAGGCCACGGCGCTCGCGAGGACGCGCGCGTTCGTGTCCACCGCGACCGGGTAGACGGTCTCATCCAGCACGCGCAGGTAGCCCGTGCCGTTGGGGCCCGCGAGCAGCGAACCGGTGGCGCCGCCGTTCGTCAGCGTGCCCAGGTCCTTGAAGTAGGTCGCGTCGTAGGTGTTCGTCGCCGGGTCGAACTTCAGCATGCAGGGCGTGGGAACGCTGGAGTTGGTGCCGGACACGCGCTTCTCCGCGGCGCCGTACGCCTCCGTCGCCAGGTAGACCTTGTTGTCCGTGCCCACGATGCCGTCGCGCACGTAGCCGCAGCGGTCATCCTTCACCAGCACCGCGCTGTCGTTCGCCGTGTCCACCACGATGATGCCCGCCTGCTTCGTGACGGCGGCGCCCGCGCGCCAGCCCACCGGCATCAGCACCTTGGTGCCCACGCGGATCGGGTTGGAGGCGAAGGTCGTCGAACTCCCGGCGATGGTCAGCTCCGGCAGCGAGATGCTGTTCGTCAGCGTCATGTCCTTCGGGTTCCAGATGATGACCTGCGAGTTGCGGCCGTCGAAGTAGTAGGCCTTGGTCTCGGAGGCGAACTGGAACTGGTTCTGGTACTCGCCGATGGTGGTGACGCCCTTGCCCGCGAAGGTGACCTCACCGGCCTTCTCCAGCGTGTTGCTGGCCGTCAGGTTGTAGCGGGTGACGGTGGCGCCGGCGCTGCTGGAGACGAAGATGGCGCCCGACTTCGTGATGCCGGAGCCCAGCGCGCGGCCGTTGATCTGCGTGGCGTTGGCGGTGGACAGCGGCGTGGCCGGATCCAACGTCTCCGTCAGGATGACGTAGCTCTGGGGGTTGCCCTCGACGCTGACCTGCGCGACGAACGCGTACATCGGCGGAGTCGTCGTGCCCGCGTCGGTGCCGGCGTCGGTGTTGGTGCCCGAGTCCGGCGTGTTGTCGTCGTCGTCGTTGCAGGCGGCCGCAGTGAAGGCGAGGGAGAGCGCCAGCAGCAGGCGCGCGGAGGTGCGGAGGAAGGGTGAAGGCGTCAAAGGACTTCCCTTTCAAGTGGGGTGGAGGTGCGGCGAAAAACAGGAACGCGATGGTTCAGCGCTCCAGCGTGAACTTGGCGGCGATGAGCCGCCCGGGGCGCTGGACCCCGTAGAAGTCGTAGGTCTGGGCGTTGGTGATGTTCTGGAAGTCCAACGTCCAGCTCAGCCGGGTCGACATGTCGCGGATGACGTAGGTGAGCGCCAGCCCGTGCGTGAGCTGTGAATCGATGCCCAGCTTGTCGTCGTTGCCCAGCGCCTCCCAGGAGAGGAGGAAGTCGTCCACGTAGCGCGTGCGCCACGTGACGAGCAGCTCGTCCTGGAACTTGAGCAGGCCGGACACGCGGACCTGCGCGCTGCCGTTGGCCGTCAGGTAGGGACGGTTGGGGATGCGCTGGTCCTTGAACTCGGCGTAGTTGCCTTCGCCGGAGGTGTTGCGCAGATCTTGATACGTGGCGTTGCCGTCCAGGCTCAGGTAGCGGCCCGGAGACGTCCACCCCAGGGAGCCCATCGCGCCCAGCGCTCGAGAACCGTAGACGTTCTGGTACGTGAAGTAGCTGCCCTGGCCAATCAGGATGATGAGCTGATCCGTCAGCCGGGCAAAGCCGTTCACGTTGGCGCGGAAGCTGCCTGCGCGGCCTGGCTCGGACGCGTAGCCCAGCCCCAGGTTGAAGTTGTGGCTGGTCTCCGGCCGGAGCTCCAGGTTGTCGACGATGAGGTTCCCGTCGCCGAAGATTTCATCCGGGCGCGGCAGCCGCGTGGCCCACTCGTAGGAGGCCTTGGCGCCAAGCTCGGGGGTGATGCGGAAGCGCAGGCTGTCACCCAGGCCGAACTCGTGCGCGGTGCGGCCCAGGTCCATGAACTCCGCGCTGGCCAGCAGCTTCTGCGCGCGCACGTCCTGGAGGTAGTCCTTCACGAAGGCGATGTTCTGCAGCCGCCCGTCAATGGCATCGAGCTGGTACTCCAGGCCCGACACCAGGGACGTGACGCCGCGGGGCGCGGTGAGTGGATCCGGCTGGTTGTTCGCCTGGAGCCGGCGGTCCTCGCCGGAGCGCGCCACGAAGGTGGGCGACACCGCGAGCCGCAGCGTGTGCGCGCCACCGGGCACGGGCGTCCAGGCGGCGTTGAGCCGCGCGAACGCGGTGTGCTGGTTGACGTAGCGCTCCGCGCCGCCTTCGCTGATCTCCCCCGGCTGGGGCAGGGTGAGGAAGCAGCGGCCATACCAGTCGTAGGCGCACGAGCCGATGTCCAGGAACCGGTTGCGGCGGAACGTGTACCCGCCCACCGCGTCCACGCTCACGCCCGGGTCGTGGTTCTGCGCGTAGCGCAGCGTAGCGCCCGCGGAGCCGTCGGCGGTGGTCACCTCGCCGTAGGCGGCCTCCATGTTGACGTCGTTCTGGATGTCGCGGCCGGCGGCGTTGATGAAGCCGCGCATGAGCAGGCGCCGCGCCCAGGGCTTGTCCACGAAGCCCGCCTCGACGCTGGCCCCGCCCGCGCGGTAGCCGTCGTGGAAGCGCCGCACCTCCACGGGCACGGGCTTGCCCAGGTCGTTGGGCACCTCCACGTTGACGGGGTAGTCGTTGCGCGCGTCGTCGTAGAAGCCGTGCGCGCGCACCAGCAGGCCGGTGGACTCCTGGTAGTGGCGGCCGCTCGCGGTGAAGCGGTGGATGTTGAAGGAGGCCAGCTCGTAGGAGCCCGCCACGGCCGAGCCGCGCACGTCCTGGTCGGTGACGAGCTCCACGGCGCCGCCCAGCACGTCCGCGCCGAAGCGGATGGGCACCACGCCCGTGTAGACCTCCATCTGCTGCACCAGGTTCACCGGCACGTTCGCCAGGCCCGGGCCGTAGCCCGCGAACTCCAGCGGGACGCCGTCGATGAAGAAGCGCACCTGATCATCGGACAGGCCCGCGATGGAGATGCGCGCGGTGCTGCCCAGGCCGCCGGTGCGGCGCACGTCCACGCCCTCCGTGCGCGCCAGCGCGGTGCCCAGGTCGGCGGACTCCATGCTGGCCTGCTCCAGCTCGATGACCTGCACGGCCTCCGCCGACTTGCGGCGGCGCTCGGCGCGCGTCTCGCCCACTGCGGTGACCTCGACGTCCTCCTCGTACTCGGTCGGGGCCCTGTCTCTTATACCCATCT
>NZ_RAWF01000462.1:0-3669 GCF_003612075.1 Corallococcus sp. CA041A | reverse complement strand
CGACAGGAGGAGGGGTGGGGGCTCGGGGCGAGCCTCGTGGTGGCGCTCGTCCTGCTGGTCCTGTCCGTGGTGGCGCTCCTGCTGATGCGCGCCTCCGTGCAGTCGCGGGTAATGGAGCGCTCGCTGGACCTGCAGGAGGTGGGGCTGCTGGGGCGGGCCTTCAGCGACAAGGTGTCCCTGGCCAACAGCGCGCTGCTGGCGGGCGGGCAGTCGCTCCCCCGGGACACGGCGCAGGCACGGCGGCGCTTCCTGGGCACCGCGGAGCGGCTGTCCGCGCGGCTGGACACTCCCGAGGACGAGGAGTTGGTGTGGGAGGTGCGCGCCGCGGAGCAGGAGCACGAAGCGGCGCTGCGCGCGCTCGTGGGCGCCCAGACGCCCCAGGAGCAGAAGCAGGCGCGCGAGCGGCTCGCGCGGGCCCATGGACATGTGCGCGAGGCGCAGGCCCAGCTGGAGCGCAAGGTGCAGGAGCGGCTGGCCGTGGAGAACCGGACCTCGGTGCGGGTGGACCGGTGGGAGACGGCGCTGCTGCTCCTTGCCTGCCTGCTGGGGCTGACGGTGGCGGGGGTGCTGGCGTGGGTGCTCCACCGCCGGCTCCACCCGCTCCGGCGCGAGGCGGCAGCCAGCGCGCACCGCTTCCAGGCGCTGGTGGAGGGCGTGCGCGACTACGCCCTGGTGCTGCTGGACGCGCGCGGGCGGGTGGCCAGCTGGAACCCGGGTGCGGAGCGCATCAAGGGCTGGAGCGAGGCGGAGATATTGGGCCGCCCCAAGTCCGTCTTCTACACGTCCGAGGATGCGGCGGCGGGCAAGCCGGAGCGGGAACTGTCCCGGGCCCTCCAGGAGGGGCGGCTGCACACGGAGGGCTGGCGGCAGCGCAAGGACGGCTCGCGCTTCTGGGCGGAGGTGTCCATCACCGCGCTGCGCGACGAGGACGGCCATCCCCAGGGCTTCTCCGTGGTGACGCGCGACATCACCGAGCAGCGGCGCCAGGAGCGGGTGCAGGAGTTGCTGGCGGAGGCCGGCCGCGTCTTCCACCAGTCCCTGGACCCCGACCTGACGGCGGCGGAGGTGGCGCGGCTGCTGGTGCCCGAGGTGGCGGACGGCTGCATCCTCTATCTGCTCACGCCCGCGGGCGAACTGCGGCCCCGGGCGGTGACGCACGTGCAGCCCGAACGCGAGGAGAGCCTGTGGGAGGCCCTGCGGCGGTTTCCGCCCCGCTTGGGCATGCCTCCGGTCGTCTGGGAGGTGATGCGCACCGGGCGCTCACGGATGGACGTGGAGGTGGAAGTGGACGACCTGGCGGCCTCCGCGGAGACCGACGACCACCGGCTGCTCATCGAGCGCATCGCCATCGGCTCCTCCATGGTGGTGCCCCTGCGCGCGGGCAGCGAGACGCTGGGCGCCTTCGTGCTGCTGACGGCCCGGGGCCACCGCCGCTTCACGCAGGCGGACCAGGTGCTGGTGGAGGAGCTGGCGGGCCGCGCGGCGCTGGCCCTGGAGAACACGCGGCTCCTGCGCGAGGCGCGCGAGGCGGTGGACCTCATCGCCGTCACCGCGCACGACCTGGGCAATCCCTTGCAGGCGCTGCAATTGCTGCTCAGCAAGGTGCAGCGCTCGCAGGCGGCGGGCCGTGACGAGGACGTGCGGCAGGGATTGGTGGTGGCGCGCGGTCAGGCCCAGCGGCTGGGACAGCTGCTCCACAACCTGCTGGACCTGTCGCGGCTGTCCTCCGGCAAGCGGCTGCTGGACGCGGCGCCCATGGACCTGGGGGAGCTGGCGCGCGAGGTGGTGGAGCGCTTCGCGGATGCCGCCGTGGAGGCGGGCTGCGACCTGCGGCTGGAGGTGGAGGACGGGCAGGTGGGGCAGTGGGACCGCATCCGACTGGACCGGGTGGTGACCAATCTCTTGTCCAACGCGCTGAAGTTCGGCCGGGGCCACCCGGTGACGGTGTCGGTGTCGGCGCTGGACGCGGACCACTCCCGGCTGAGGGTGCGCGACGAGGGCGTGGGCATCGCGCCGGAGGCCCAGCGCCGCGTCTTCGAGCGCTTCGAGCGGGAGCGCGCCGCGCGGACGAAGGCCGGCTACGGACTGGGGCTCTACATCGCCCGCCAGCTGGTGGAGGCGCACGGCGGAGTCATCCGCCTGGAGAGCGTGCCGGGGCAAGGCGCCACCTTCACGGTGGACCTGCCGCGCGTGCCCCGGCTGATGGAGGAGACGTCGGTGGCGGAGTCGCCTCCGCTCCACCCGTGACGCCCGCTAGAGGTGCAGCGAGGGCACGGGGGCGACGAGGCCGGGCTGGATGGGGAAGTCCGCGGGCAGCTTCTCGCGCTCCTCCAGCCGCTCGAACTCCAGCGAGTCGTGCGCGCAGAACACCGTCACCTGTTCGCCGTGGCGCTGCACCAGCTCGCGCAGCCGGCGCAGGTTGTACCAGCGCATCCACCCGTCCTTCTGCATCAGCTTCTGGTAGGCGCGCAGGCCGGCGGTGCACCGGTAGCGGTCCAGGTCCATCTCGCCATGGTAGAAATAAGCGTCGCCCGCGTGCAGCAGCCACCCCTCCCCGGTGTCGATGGCCACGCCCGCGTGTCCCAGCGTGTGGCCCACGAGCGGCACCAGCAGGATCTCCGGCGGCAGTCCGGTGAGCTCGCGCACGCAGTCGAAGCCGAACCAGCCTTCACCCCGGTGGGGGACGTAGGTCTCCCAGCGCGTCTCCTTGGACCACTGCATCGGGCGGAAGCGCGCGCGGTCCAGCCAGGTCTTCTGCGCGGTGGCCACGCGGTACTCGTCCGCCAGCACGTGCACGCGCGCGTGGGGGAAGTCATCCAGGCCGCCCGCATGGTCGAAGTCCAGGTGCGTGAGGACGATGTCGCGCACGTCGCTGGCCTGGAAACCCATGCGTTCCAGTTGGCGGATGGCGGTGGACTCCTCCGCCAGGGCGGGGCGGCAGAGCACGTCCCGGAACAGGCCGTTGAGCCGCACGCGAGGCGCGTACACGTCATTGAGGCCGTAGCCGGTGTCCACCAGCACCAGGCCGCGTGGCGTCTCCAACGCCAGACAGTGGCAGGTGAGCGCCGCCGGGCCGGTGAAGCCGCGCCGCCCATCCATGAGCCGCCGGCCGGGCGGGCACATCGTGGTGCAGTTCAGGTGGTGGATGCGCATGGCGGCTCCGCTCCCAATCAAAGGCGGCGGCTGTCCGGCGGCGGGTGGACCGACGCGGGAAGCCCCCTTCCGTTCGTTCAGGGCAAAAGTGCGCCGTGGGCTCCGTGGGAGGAATCACCGCGCCCGCACAGGACAAGGGCTCGCCCGCCCGGGGGGCGTCAAAACGCCACTCAGGGGGCGGAAGACTGCCCGGCCGCTTCCCTTTCGAGCGATGGAGCCGACATCAGCACCAGCGCCTCCGCGTCAGCGACCGGACGGTGCTCGATGCCGCGGGGGATGATGAGCAGCTCGCCTTCTTCCAGCTCCACGGTGCGCTCGCGCAACTCCACCCGCAGGGTTCCCCGGGTGACGAAGAACAGGGCGTCGCCGGTGGCGTGCCGGCACCAGGGGCCGGTTCCCGTCAGCCGCACCAGGTGCACGGGCTGGCCGTGGAGCATGCCCACGGGCCGGGCAATGCCAGGCGCCGGCAGGTCGGTGGAGGCGTGGGCCAGGTTCACCTTCTCCACGGGGGGAAGG
>NZ_RAWF01000461.1:0-3687 GCF_003612075.1 Corallococcus sp. CA041A | reverse complement strand
TTCCGGCCACGCCCACGACGCCGGGCGTCACGCCGGGGGATGACTCGAACGGGGGCGGTGGCTGCGCCGCTGGCCCGTCCGCCGCCCTGATTCCCGCCGCCGCGGCCCTCGTGGCCGGGCTCGTGCGCCGCCGGCGCCGGAACCGCTGACCCGCCCAGAGGCGCACCCCGCGAACCTGTCCGACTGTCGGACAGGTTTTCGGACCCCGCCGGGGAGGGGCGGACCCAACGGAGGTCCGAAGCCCCAGCCCCCCAGCGGCTCCCAGACGCCTCCGGCCAGCCCATCCAGGGCCTTCCGGGGGCGTCTTTTGCGTTACTCGCTTGTCAACGCTACCCGGGGATGCAAAGGCCCCATGCGACATGGCCACGACTCGTAAGCCTGGACCTTCCCGCGGCGGCCCCCCCAAGTCCGGCGGGCCCCGCACGTCCCGCCCTGGCGCGCCGAAGAAGCGCAAGGACGCCGGTGGACGCGCCGACAAACCGAAGATGAGCCGCGCCCAGCATGAACGCGCGCGCCCCAACCCCAACCGCCCCCTGCGCGAGGACCTGGTCCTCCAGGCGTGTCTGGAGGCCTACGGCGGCGTGCGCCGCGAGGGCCGCCTGTCCGACCGCGCCCTGGAGTTCGTGCTGCGCCGCAAGACGACCCTGTACTCCACCGAGCGCCGCGCCGTGGCCGAGCGCGTCTACGCGCTGCTGCGCCGCCAGCGCACCGTGGACTTCCTCCTGGAGAAGTCCCACAAGAAGTTCGACGCCCTGGACGCCACGCGGCAGGACGTCATGCGGCTGGCCGCGTCCCGCATCCTCCACGGCGAGGACCCCACCTACGTCGCGCGCTCCAGCGGGCTCACCGGCCCGGACGTGTCCGTGCTCGACCGCCTGCCGGACGCCGCCGCGGACCTGGACGCCCTGCCGGAAGCGAAGCGCTTCCCCATCGCCGCGTCGCTGCCGGACTTCCTCGCGGACCGCTTCAAGGCCGTCTTCGGCAAGGACGCCGCGAAGGCCGCCGAGGCCATGAATGAGCGCGCCCCGCTCATCGTCCGCGCCAACACGCTCAAGGGCGACCGCGCCCAGCTCCAGGACCGCCTGGCCGCGGAGGACGTGGAGTCCACGAAGCCCACCGCGCTGTCCCCCTTCGGCCTGGTGATGGAGACGCGGCTCAACCTCTTCTCCCTCCAGGACTTCAAGGACGGGGGGTTCGAGATCCAGGACGAGGGCAGCCAGCTGTTGGGCATGCTCGTGGACGCGCCGCCCACCCGCGTAATCGACGCTTGCGCGGGCGCGGGCGGCAAGACGTTGCAGCTGGCCGCGCAGATGAAGAACCGCGGCGACCTGCACGCGCTGGACGTGGACGAAGGCCGCATGGAGGACCTGCGCAAGCGCGCGCGCCGCGCCGGTGTGCACAACGTGCGCACGCAGCTCATCCCCCACGAGGGCCCGGACGCGGACGCCGCGCTCACGCCGCTGAAGGGCCTGGCGGACCGAGTGCTGGTGGACGCGCCGTGCAGCGGCTCCGGCACCTTCCGCCGCAAGCCGGACGCCCGCTACCGCCTCACTCCGGAAGACCTGGAGATGCACGTGGGCCGGCAGAAGGCCCTGCTCGCGCGCTTCGCCATGCTGGTGAAGCCCGGCGGCCGGCTCATCTACGGCACGTGCAGCGTGCTGCGTGAGGAGAACGAGAACGTGGTGGAGGACTTCCTGTCCAAGCACCCCGACTTCAGCGTGCGCCCCGTGGCGGAGGTGCTGGGCGCGGAGCTGGGCGCGAAGCTGGGGCCCGGCCCCTTCTTGCGGCTGGCCCCGCACACCCACGGCACCGACGGCTTCTTCGGCGCCGTGCTCGTCAAGGCGAAGTAACCCCGCCGTCCCCCAGGAAGAAAGGCCCTCCGTCCATGTCGCTCGCCGTCCACTACCGCGTCGCCATGCCCCGCCCGCATGCGCACCTGTTCGAAGTGGAGGCGAGCTTCCCCGCCGGGACGGACTTTCTCGACGCGGTGATGCCGGTGTGGACGCCGGGCAGCTACCTGGTGCGCGAGTACGCCCGCCAGGTGCAGGACGTCACCGCGCAGGGCCCGGACGGCCAGCCCCTGCCGGTGCGCCGCGTGGACAAGCGCACGTGGCGCGTGGACGCGCGAGGGCAGGCCGTCACCCTGCGCTACCGCGTCTACGCGAACGAGCTGTCCGTGCGCACCAGCCACCTGGACGGCAGCCACGCCTACTTCAACGGCGCCACCGTCTTCCTCTACACGGAAGCCACGCGCACCCTGCCCCACCACGTCACCGTGGACGCGCCGGAGGGCTGGCGCACGTTCTGCGCGCTGGACTCGGAAGGGGCCACCTTCCACGCGCCGGACTACGACGCGCTCGTGGACAGCCCCTTCGAGGTGGGCCCGCACACGCCGCTCACCTTCACCGCCGCGGGCGTGCCGCACGAAGTGGTGGTGTGGGGCGACAGCGTGCCGGACGCGGATCGGCTGTGCGCGGACATGCAGCGCATCTGCGAGGCCCAGGCGCGCATGTACGGAGGCCTGCCGCTCAAGCGCTATCTGTTCCTCGTCTACCTCACCGACAAGGGCCGCGGCGGGCTGGAGCACCAGGCCTCCACCGCGCTGCTCTTCCCGCGCACGGGGCTGTCCTCGCTCCGGGGCTGGGAGGACTTCCTCACGCTGGTGGCGCACGAGTACTTCCACCTGTGGAACATCAAGCGGGTGAAGCCGCGCGCGCTGGTGCCGTTCGACTACTCGCAGGAGAACTACACCACGCTGCTGTGGGCCTTCGAGGGCGGCACCGCCTACTACGACAACCTCTTCGTGCGCCGCGCGGGCCTGATGTCCCCCACGCGCTACCTGGCCCGGCTGGGGGAGACCTTTTCCCTGCTGCACTCCACTCCGGGCCGCCGCGTGCAGTCGCTCACGGAGGCGTCGCTCGTCAGCTGGGTGAAGCACTACCGCCCGGACGAGCACTCCACCAACAGCGCCATCTCCTACTACCTGAAGGGAGAGGTGGTGAGCGCGCTGCTGGACCTGGAGCTGCGCCGCGCCACCGGCGACGCGAAGTGCCTGGATGATGTCATGCGGTTGCTGTGGCAACGCCATGGCGACGGCTCCGGCGTCCCCGAGGACGGCGTGGAGCAGGCCGCGAGCGAGGTGGCGGGCGTGGACCTGACGCCCTTCTTCGACCGGACGGTGCGCTCCACGGAGGACCTGGACTACGGCGTCTTCGCGCACGTGGGGCTGGAGGTGTCCTTCCGCGTGCGGGAGGCCCCCAACGACAAGGGCGGCACGCCGCCGCGCCTCAAGGGCGAGCCCAAGCCCAAGGGCTGGCTGGGCGTCACCTTGCGCGGCTCCTCGACGCTGTCCACCGTACCGGAGGGCACGCCCGCGCTGGACGCGGGCCTGTATCCGGAGGACGACGTGGTGGCGCTGGACGGCTGGCGCGTGGACGGCGCGGGGCTCATCGCCCGCTGCGAGGACAAGCGCCCCGGCGACACCGTGAGGGTGACGCTGTTCCGCCGCGACCGCCTGCTGGAGGTGCCCGTCGTCCTGGGCCAGAAGCCCGCGGACGCCGCGTGGCTGCAGCGCGTGGAGCGCCCCACGGACGCGCAGAAGGCCGCGTTCCAGGCGTGGTTGGGGTCCCCCTGGGACGAGACTCCCGGCCCGGCGTAGGCTTTCGGGCCGCATGGCCCCTTCCCTCC
>NZ_RAWF01000460.1:0-3688 GCF_003612075.1 Corallococcus sp. CA041A | reverse complement strand
GGCCTGGGGGGCTTCCGCCTGGGGGACTGGCTGTCCGTCGGGTGCGCGGTGGCGTACGCGGGCCACATCCTGCTCACCGAGCGCTTCGCGACGAAGGACAACGCCGTGGGCCTGGTGTCCGTGCAGTTGGTCGGCGTGGCGGTGATGTCCGCGCTGTGCCTGCCCTTCGTGGAGCGCAAGCTGGAGTGGACCCCGCCGCTCGTGGGGGCGGTGCTCGCGTGTGGCGTGCTCGCGAGCGCGGTGGCCATCCTGGTGCAGACGTGGGGCCAGGCGCGCACCAGCGCGGTGCGCGCGGCGCTCATCTTCGCGCTGGAGCCGGTGTTCGCCTCGGCCTACTCCGTGGCGGTGGGCCGCGAGGTGCTGGGCCCGAAGGAGTGGCTGGGCGGCGCGCTCATCGTCGTGGGCGTCTTCGCGTCGGAGCTGGGCACGGCGGTGTGGGACGGATGGCGGGCACGGGGCCGCACGCCCGCCGCCTGAGCATCCGACGCGGCCCCGGCAGGAGCACGAGCGGCCGGGCCGCGTTATGACAGCGCCCATCCCATGAGCGTGGATCTGAGACGCAACGGCCTGCACCTGACGGGCACGCCCCTGTCGCTGGACGCGAAGCGCAAGTCGCCGCTGTCCTTCGTCAGCCACGGGCACTCGGACCACATCGCCCGTCACGAGAGCACCATCGCCACGGCGGCCACGCTGCGCTTCATGGCCCACCGGCTGGGGCCCGTGGCGGCCCCGCTGTCCGTGCCGTTCCGCCGTCCGTTCGAATTGGGCCCGCTGCTGTTGGAGCTGCTGCCCGCGGGCCACATCCTGGGCAGCGCGCAGCTGCGCGTCACCCGCGCGGATGGCAAGCGCATCGTCTACACGGGGGACCTCAACACCGCGCCGTCGCTCACCGCGGAGGCCACGGAGGTCGCGACCTGCGACACGCTGGTCATCGAGTCCACCTTCGGTCATCCGCGCTACCGCTTCCCGCCGCGCCCGGAGGTGCTGGGGCAGGTGGAGACGTGGCTGCGCGCGCAGCTGAGCCGGGGCGTGACGCCGGTGCTGTTGGGCTATCCGCTGGGCAAGAGCCAGGAGGCGATGAAGCAGCTGGCCCTGCGCGGCTTCCACCTGGTGGCGCATCCGTCCATCTTCGAAGTCGCGGAGCTGTACGCGGAGCTGGGTGTCCCCATCGAGAACCTGCGCCGCTACGACGGCCGCGTGGAGCCGGGCGAGGTGCTCTTCTTCCCGCCGCACCTGGCGCGGGGCGGGGCCCTGGCGCCGCACTGGCCCCGGGCGACGGCGGTGCTCACCGGCTGGGCCATGGACCCCGGCGGCGCGCGGCGCTACGGCGCGGACGTGGCCTTCCCGCTGTCGGACCACGCGGACTTCCCGTCCCTCATTCGCTACGTGAAGGACACCGGCGCGCGGGATGTCATCACCTGCCACGGCTTCGCGGAGGAGCTGGCGCAGGCGCTGCGCGACGCGGGCACGGACGCCCGCCCGCTGGGCAAGCCGCAGCAGATGACCCTGTTTTGATTTTGTCGCGGCCGCGTGTTGGAACGGGCGCCCGATATGCCCACTCCTGCTCCCTCGCTGACCGGACACCTGGCCAACGTGCTGCTGTGCACGGACGCTGAACCCAAGCGCTTCGTCACCCGGGAGGTCCCGGAGCTGAGGGTCACCTTCGAAGGCATCGAGGGAGACCGGCACGCGGGCCTCACGCGCAAGGCGGACGTGCGGGTGCCGTGGTTCCCCAAGGGCACGCTCATCCGCAACACGCGGCAGCTCTCCATCGTGTCGCGCGAGGAGATGGTGGAGGTGGCGCGCACGCTGGGCGTGCCCCACGTGCTGGCGTCGTGGCTGGGCGCGAACCTGGAGCTCGTGGGCGTGCCCCGGCTGACGCACCTGCCTCCGGGGACGCGGTTGTTCTTCCCGGAAGAGGCCACGCTGGTGATGGAAGGGGAGAACCTGCCCTGCGTGGGGCCGGGCCGCGTGATTGAAGCGCACCACCCGGACATGAAGGGCCTCGCGGGCCGCTTCGTGAAGGCCGCGTGGCAGAAGCGCGGGCTGGTGGGCTGGGTGGAACGCCCGGGCCTCATCCGCGCGGGCGACGAGGTGCGCGTGATGCTTCCGCCGCCGGTGACGTACTCGCTGCCCTCCGCGCCGTCGTCGGAGGCGGTGGGCTGAGCGTCCCCTGCCTTCAGTGCAGGGACAGGAAGATGCGCAGCTGCCAGGTGTCCTTCGTCACGGTCGGGAAGGAGTCGAAGCGGCTGTGGCGCCGGAAGAAGTTCAGCTGCGAGCCCATCCCCAGGTTCTTGTACACGGGGAGGTCCACCTGCAGCTGGGCCTGGTGCACCCGGTGCGCGCCGCCCGAGCCGTCCACCACCAGCACGTGCAAGGCGCCCGCCTCCAGCGTGACGACCTCCCAGTCCTCGCGCAGGTACGCCATCTGGAGCTGGAAGCCCAGGCCGGGGCCGTAGTCGTAGTCGCGGCCCTCGTTGCCCTCGCTGTCGGTGTGCTCGGAGGTGACGCCGGTGAGGAGGCTGCCGTCCACGAGCAGCGCGGTCCTCAGCCGGGAGCGGTTGAGGAACCGGTGCTCGTGCAGCAGGCCCGCGTCCAGGGACTGGCCGCCCACTTCATATGCGAGCGTGTCCGTGTAGCCGAGCTGCTGGAGCAGGCCCAGGCGCAGCTCGTCGCGCTCGGCGCTCCAGAGCGTGGACTTCACGAGCAGGCCCTGCAGCCGCGCGTTGGTGACGAGGCTGGTCTCCCGGGTGGTGAACTGGACGCGCGCGTCGAAGGCGTCGAAGGGGCGGTGGAAGTCGCCCCGGTACATGTCGCCGTAGCGCAGGGCGCCCTGGATGAAGAACTGATCCTCGCCCCAGGCCAGGGACTTGCCGTCGCCCAGCTTGAGGTAGCCCAGCGAGGCCCAGCCCGCGATGTCATCCGGCCACCACTCCGTCGGCGAGGGGCCATGGTACGAAACGTCGCGGCGCACCACGCGGTTGATGCCGCGCATGGGGCTGATGACGCCGGCGGTCAGCTCGCGGACGAAGCGCTCGCGGCCCCGGGCCTCCGTGTCCAGCACCAGCGAGGACAGCCGGTAGAGGGCTTCGCCCATGGCCACGCCGCCCACGGTCGTGTTGATGAGATCATTGGCGGAGGGCGGCTCGTTCTCCGCGAACAGCTCCCACTGCAGGCTGCCCAGGAAGGTGAGCGGCACCGCGGCCGCGAACGGCAGGCCGTTGTCGCGCGCGGCCGTGTAGTAGAGGCTGCCGTGATACGGGTGGGCGAACTGGTTGGTGGAGAAGCCGTCCTGGTCCCAGACGAAGCCCGTGCGGAAGTTCTCCTTCCATACGGACGGGGAGATGTACGCCCAGTCCTTGTGCGCGATGTACCGGTCGTACGTCCAGACGACCAGGTTGATGGCGGTCACTTCCCCCAACGCAATCCACGGGTGGGGCTCGGGGTTGTCCCGGATGCTGTCCTCCTTCAGCGGCGCATCCTCCGGCAGCGAGGGGCTCTGCTCGGCCGCGGGAGGACAGGGGGCCCACTGGGTCTCCTGGCCGGGCGAAAGCCGCGCCGCGCAGAGGGCCATGACGTTGGACGGGACGGAGCGCACCATGTCCTGTGGCGAACCGTCCGCGGACGCGACGCAGGCGCGCAGGGCGCACGCCAGCGCCACGCCTCGCGGCAGCCACGGCCCCCGGAG